>NZ_JBPQTK010000005.1:0-107719 GCF_051386315.1 Micromonospora sp. URMC 107 | reverse complement strand
TAAGAGACAGGTGTGCAGCCGGCCCTTCCCGTCAATGGGTCAGTCGCGTTCGATCTGGTGGCCGATGACGGTGGGGCCCAGCATCACGGCGAAGCCGGAGCCGTCACGGCGCGGGTCCGCCGCCGGCAGCTCCACCGGCTCGCCGGTGGCGGTGGCGGCCACCGGGCGCGGCCCGACCCAGGCGACGGCCACGTCGGTCTCACCCTTGAGGAAGCGGTGGGCCCGTACCCCGCCGGTCGCCCGCCCCTTGGCCGGGTACGCCTGGAACGGCGTGACCTTCACCGTGGCGCCCGTCGAGGTGACCACCATCGGCTCACCGTGAACCGGGTCGTCGGTGCGGACCGCGCCGAAGAACACCACCCGGGAACCGGCGGGCAGGTTGATGCCCGACATGCCGCCGCCCTTGGTCCCCTGCGGCCGGACCAGCCCGGCGGCGAACCGCAGCAGCGACGCCTCCGAGGTGACGAAGGTGAGCGTCTCCGCGCCGTCGGTGAGCCAGGTCGCCCCGACCACCTCGTCGCCCTCCCGCAGCCCGATCACCTCGAACTCGTCGGAGCGGACCGGCCACTCCGGCGCGCAGACCTTGACCACGCCCTGCCGGGTGCCCAGGGCCAGGCCCGGGGAGCCCTCGGCCGCCGGCCCGAGCGGCGCCAGCCCGACCACGGTCTCCCCCGGTTCCAGCGGCACCAGCTCGGCGGCGGCCATCCCGCCGCACAGCGACACCGTCCCCGCCTGCTCGGGCAGGACCGGCAGCGGCAGCACGTCGACCTTGAACGCCCGGCCGGCGCTGGTCACGAGCAGCACCCGGCCCCGGGCGGTGGAGTGCACGACGGCGCGTACGGCGTCGTGCTTGACCCGGCCGTGCCGCCGGCGCCCCTCGGACGCCTCCTCCGACTCGGCCGCGGTCCGGGCGACCAGCCCGGTCGCGGAGAGGATCACCTGGCAGGGGTCGTCGGCGACCTCCAGCGGGCCGGCCGGCGCGGACGCGGCCAGCACCTCCTTGAGGTCCCCGTCGACGAGCGTGGTGCGGCGCGGCGCGCCGAACTGCTTCACCACCGCCGCCAGCTCGTCGGAGACGACCTTCTTCAGCACCTTCGGGTCGTCGAGGATGGTGGAGAGCTCGGCGATCTCCTTGCGGAGCTTCTCCTGCTCGGCCTCCAGCTCGATCCGGTCGTACTTGGTCAACCGGCGCAGCGGAGTGTCCAGGATGTAGGTGGCCTGGATCTCGGAGAGCTTGAACTTCTGCATCAGGCCGTCCTTGGCGGCCTGCGCGTCCTCGCTGGCCCGGATCAGCTTGACCACCCTGTCGATGTCGAGCAGGGCGATCAGCAGACCGTCGACCAGGTGCAGCCGCTCCTCGCGCTTGCGGCGCCGGTAGGAGCTGCGCCGGGTCACGACCTCGTAGCGGTGGGCCAGGAAGACCTCCAGCAGCGCCTTCAGCCCGAGGGTCTGCGGCTGCCCGTCGACCAGCACCAGGTTGTTGACGCCGAACGACTGCTCCAGCGGGGTGAGCCGGTAGAGGTCGGCGAGCAGCGCCTGCGGGTTGACCCCGACCTTGCACTCGATCACCAGGCGGGTGCCGCTCTCGCGGTCGGTGAGGTCCTTGACGTCGGCGATGCCGGTGAGCCGCTTGGTCTTGTTGACCTCGTTGGTGATGGCCGCGATGACCTTCTCGGCGCCGACGCCGTACGGCAGCTCCACGACGGTGATCGCCTGCCGGCCACGGCTGCCCTCCAGCGGGCCGATCTCGACCTTGCCCCGCATCCGGACGACGCCGCGCCCGGTCTCGTAGGCCCGCCGCACCTCGTCGAGCCCGAGCAGCACGCCACCGGTGGGCAGGTCCGGACCGGGGACGAACTCCATGAGCTTGTCGAGCGTGGCGTCCGGGTGGTTGATCAGCCAGCGGGCGGCGGAGACGACCTCGCCGAGGTTGTGCGGGATCATGTTGGTCGCCATGCCGACCGCGATCCCCGACGCGCCGTTGACCAGCAGGTTGGGGAACGCGGCGGGCAGCACGGTGGGCTGGGTCAGCGAGCCGTCGTAGTTGGGCTCGACGTCGACCGTGTCCTCGCCCAGCTCGCCGACGAGCAGCATCGCCTCCCGCGACATCCGGGCCTCGGTGTAACGCGACGCCGCCGGCCCGTCGTCCGGGCTGCCGAAGTTGCCGTGCCCGTCGATGAGGGGAACGTTCAACGAGAAGCTCTGCGCCAGCCGCACCATCGCGTCATAGATCGCGGTGTCGCCGTGCGGGTGGTACTTGCCCATGCAGTTGTGGACCACGTAGCCCTCAGCCGCGAAGGCGTGCTCGTCGGAGTCGACCTGGATGTCGTAGGTGGTAGCGGACGCCACGGCTTCGACGGAGACGACCCGCAGGAACGACCGCCCAGCCAACGCCTCGAGTCGGCCGGCGAGGGGCGAACCGATGCGCCGGAGTTTGCGGACCCAACCGTCCCGCTCCGCGCGCCAGAGCGGAAACGACCGCTCCGACAAGGGCAGGCCGTCGCGGTCCCTGCCGTACCGCACCTTGTGCCCAGGGCCTGACAGGGACGCCCGGAAGGCGTTGCCGTCCTCGTCGCGGAACCATCCACCGCCCTGATGGGCGTTGGTGAACTCCTGCATCACCGGCCGGCACGGCAGGCGGTCGTTGCCCTGTTTGCCCCCGTATCGATAGCCCAGTTCGACCACCCGCCGGAGGCCGTCGCTCTTGTAACCGATGCGCACCCAGGGCAGGAGCAACTCGGCGACCACAGCAGCATCCCGGCCGGTGACGGAGAGGCCGAGAAGCGGGCGGTGGCCGTCGCGTCCGCTGTTCCAGTGGTGACCGTGCACCCCTAGGTCGGCGAGCATGGAGTAGATCTGACGCACCAACACCTCGCTGGTGCTCACGAAGACGAGTTCGCGGAAACGCTTGCGGACGTAGCCGTCACCGTCGAAGAAGCCGGCGAGGAACGGCGCCCACGCGGAACGGTTTGCGAGCACGTCGGCGGGCACGCGCTTCGCGTGGCTGAGCGGCGTGCCGGCCTCGAGCAGCCCCTCGTGCCTGGCGAACGTGAGGATGTGCTGGTCGCGATGGCGCGGATTGCTTGCTTCGCGCTTGCCTCGGGAGGCGTTCAACCCGTTCGCGATGGCCCACCCGTGGGCGACGTCGAGCGGTTCGACGTCGCACATGTGCAGCCGTACGCGGCCGTCCGCGTCGCGAGACCGATCGACGGCGAAGCCTTCGGCCACCACGAGCCCACGGACATAGTCGTACGAATCGCCGCCGGATGCGGGTGCCGGCGCCGCCCCGCGGCGCGTTCCGTACGCGACAGTGAGATGCCCAGTCAGGTCTCGGGCTTCCACCCACCGGACAGCCAGGTCCTCATCCACCACACGGAACCGCTGTCCGGGCGTCACGACCATGGTGTGGCCGTTTTCCCACGTGACCCGGACCAGGTCCGAATCCGGATTCCGATAAGCAGCAGCCACCGGGATGGCAGCCCCGTCGCCGTCCAACACGAGGTCGCCGACGTCGACATCCTCGATCGGCCGCAGGCCCTCGGGCGTCGAGACCAGGGTCCCGGCGACGAAGCAGTCCCCGACGATGCGCGCGGACTTCACGTGCCCCCGGTCGGGGCGGTGCCCCTGCTCGTACATGGACCAGAGGATGCGCCGGTGCACCGGCTTGAGGCCGTCGCGGGCGTCGGGCAGGGCGCGGGAGTGGATCACCGAGAAGGCGTACTCCAGATAGGAGTCGGAGACCTCGGTGACCAGCGGATTGTCGAAGACCCGCGCGCCGGCCTGGTCGAAGGCGGACAGGTCCACCTTGGCGCGGTCGTCCTTACGGCGTGCCATGGTTCAGCTTCCCTCTCGGCGGGCGGTGCTCATGCGTCGATCGCCTCGCGGTCGACCCGGTCGGCAGAGTCGATCAGCCAGTTGCGGCGCGGCTCGACCTTCTCCCCCATCAGCAGTTCGAGGATCCGCTCGGCGGCGTCGACGTCGTCGAGGGTGATCCGGCGGACCGCCCGGGTGGCCGGGTTCATCGTGGTCTCCCACAACTCGTCGGCGTCCATCTCGCCCAGACCCTTGAACCGCGGGATCGGGGTGACGATCTGCTTGCCGGCCTTCTCCAGCTTGCGGACCGTCGCCTCCATCTCCGCCTGCGTGTAGGTGTAGATCGTTTGCGGGTTGCGCCCCCTGGTGGTGATCTTGTGCAGGGGCGGCATGGCCGCGTAGAGCCGGCCGGCCTCGATCAGCGGGCGCATGTAGCGGGCGAAGAGCGTGATCAGCAGGGTGCGGATGTGCGCGCCGTCCACGTCGGCGTCCGCCATGATCAGCACCCGGCCGTAGCGCATCGCGGAGAGGTCGAACGTGCGGCCGGAGCCGGCGCCGAGCACCTGCACGATGGCAGCGCACTCGGCGTTGTCCAGCACCTGCTGGAGGTTCGCCTTCTGCACGTTGAGGATCTTGCCCCGGATCGGGAGCAGCGCCTGGTACTCGGCGGAGCGGGCGAGCCGGCCCGTCCCCAGCGCGCTGTCGCCCTCCACGATGAACAGCTCGCTGCGCTCGATGCCGGCGGCCCGGCAGTCGACCAGCTTGGGCGGCATCGACGCGCCCTCCAGGGCGGTCTTGCGGCGGGCGGCGTCCTTCTGCTGCTTCTGCGTCAGCCGCACCCGGGCCGCGTCGACGATCTTCTGCAGGACCGTACGCGCCTCGGCCTTGGTCCTCCGGTCCTCCAGCCAGGCCTTCAGGTGCTGCTCGACCAGCCCCTGGATGACCTTGGTGATGCCGGCGGTGGAGAGCTCGTCCTTCGTCTGCGAGGTGAACTGCGGCTCCGGGATCCGGACGTGCACGACCGCCGTCATGCCCTCCAGGACGTCGTCCAGGGTGGGCGGGTCCTCCTTGGCCTTGAGTAGGCCACGGGTGTTGCGGACGGCGTCGGCGAGGGTACGCGCCAGGCCCCGCTCGAAGCCCTTGCGGTGGGTGCCGCCGTGCGCGTTGCGGATGGTGTTGGTGAAGCACTCGACGGTGCGCTCGTAGCCGGTGCCCCAGCGGAAGGCCACCTCGACCTCGGCCCGACGCTGCACGTTGGACTGCATGACCCCGTTGGCGTCGGCGGCGTTCTCCCGGTAGGTGCCCTCGCCGGTGACCATCAGCATGCCGGAGACGGGCCGGTCGCCGGCCGGGGCGAGGAACTCCACCATGTCGGTCAGGCCGTTGGGGTAGTGGAAGCTCTCCTCGGTCGGCTCCTCCCCGGTGTGGTCGCGCAGCGTGTAGCTCACGCCCGGCACCAGGAACGCCGTGTTGCGCAGCTTCGTCCGCACCGCGTCGGCGTCCAGCGTGGCGCCGGTCTCGAAGTAGCGCGCGTCGTGCCACCAGCGGATCGAGGTGCCGGTGCGCTGGCCGCGCTTCATCGCGCCGACGATCTGGAGCCCGGGGCCCGGGGTGAACGCGGCCTCGGGGCCGTCGCCGTCGAAGATCCCCGGCACGCCGTGCCGGAACGACATCGCGTGGACCTTGCCGCCCCGGCGGACGGTGACGTCGAACCGGCGGGACAGCGCGTTGACCGCCGAGGCGCCCACGCCGTGCAGACCGCCGGAGGTCTTGTAGCCGGAGCCGCCGAACTTGCCGCCGGCGTGCAGCCGGGTGAGCACCAGCTCGACGCCGGAGATGCCGGACTTGGCGTGCACGTCGGTGGGGATGCCCCGGCCGTCGTCGTCGACCTGGACCGAGCCGTCGGCGTGCAGCGTCACCTCCACCTTCGTGGCGTGGCCGGCGACGCCCTCGTCCGTGGAGTTGTCGAGGATCTCGTTGACGAGGTGACCCACGCCACGGCTGTCGGTGGAGCCGATGTACATGCCGGGCCGCTTGCGAACGGCGTCCAGCCCCTCGAGGTGCGTGAGGTCGTCGGCCCCGTACAGGGTCTCAGGCTCTGCGGTCAACTGGTCGTACTCCCAGGTCTCGGCGATGTGGTGCCGCGTCCGACGTCGCGGGCCGGCCGGCGCGCCGCAGCGAGCCTAACCGGGAGATGCGACAGGACGACGGCGCCCCGCAGCGAGGCGCGCTCCCCGTCGCGGGGCGGAGCCGGGCGGCGCGGTCGCGCGTTCCGTCCGGATCCGGCACGTCGGTGCCGCCGTGACCGGTTTGCGAACGAGCCGGCGACGGGCGGGTCCACCTGCACAACACCCGCGCCCCGGCGCGCCTTCCCGCAGCGACGGACGCCGCCGCCCCGGCGCGTCGCGGGGTGGTCGCCGGCACCGGTCGGCGGGTGCTCCGGCCAGCCCAGACCCCGACCGCTGCTGCCGGGCGGGGGCCGACCGGCGCACCGGGGCGGATGTCCCGCACGGAACGATTTGGTGACGAGCCATTGACGTCCGTCGTGCGGGAGTGATCTGATCGCGCCCTCGGAGGATCTTTCACGTTTCGATGGACAGATGGGGGACGTCATGTCCAGGTTCCGTCGTACCGCACTCGCGGCGGCGCTCGCCGTCGCCACCGCCGCCAGCCTGTCGACCGCCGTCGGGCTGCCCGCCCCGGCCTCGGCGGCCCCACCCACCGCCGCCGTGGCGCTCGGCGACAGCTTCATCAGCGGCGAGGGCGCCGGGGCGTACACCCCGGTGGTCGACGCCAACGGGGTCGCCCAGGGCTTCCCGGGTTGGACCGCCCCGAACGACAACGCGTTCTTCTGCCACCGCTCGGCGAACGCGTCCCTGCACCGGGCCAGCCTGCCGGGCATCCAGGACCGGTTCAACCTCGCCTGCTCCGGCGGCCAGCCGCACGACATCGCCGCGGCCTCCTCGGCGCGGGCCAAGGGCCGCCAGGTGGCCGCCCAGCTCGACCAGCTCCGCGCGGTCGGCCAGACCCACGACATCGACCTGGTGCTGCTCGGGCTCGGCTCGAACAACAGCTCGTTCACCTTCGGCAGCGTCGCGGAGAAGTGCGCCAACCGGTTCATCGCGGACGCCTGGACCGGCTGGTGGGAGTTCTGGGCCTACCTGGGCGGGCCGGTGGAGCAGAAGCCGTGCAGCGACGCCGACCTGGCCACCGCGGCGCAGTGGAGCGCCGCCACCGCGGAGACCACCTCGGCCGTACGCCAGCTCCTCGCCACGCTGCGCGAGATCGACGCCGACGGTCAGCACCGCGTCGTCTTCCAGGACTACACCAACCCGCTGCCGTTCGACCTCGAGTCGCGGTTCCACGAGGAGGACAGCCGGGACGACACCCGGGACAAGTTCCGCGAGCTGGGCGCCGAGCGGTACGCGGCCGGCTGCCCGATCCACCGGGCCAGCCTGCTGCCGGGGCACCGCTTCTCGCAGGGACTGGGCACCCTGGTGAAGTCCACCCGCGACACCCTGGCCGCCGAGTTCCCCGGCGCCGACCTGGTCTACCTCAACGTGCAGCGGGCCTTCGACGGCGCCCGGCTCTGCGAGTCGGGGACCAGCCCGGCCGGCGCCCTGGCCACCCCGATCCGGCTCCAGGACAACCCGCCCAACGGCGTCTTCGTCACCAGCCTCGCCGGCAAGGACAAGATCGCCATCCAGCGGATCGCGAACACCTGCGTGAGCTACTTCCAGACCTGCCAGGAGTCGTGGCACCCGAACGCCGCCGGCCACCAGGTGCTCGGGCAGTGCCTGACGGGCGCGGCCAGCACCGGTGCGCGTTCCGTGGCCTGCGTCCGCGCCGGGGACGGCTCGATCACGGTTTCCTGACCGCGAGCGCGTCGTCGGAACCCCGTGCCGCCCGGCGCGGGGTTCCGCCGCGTCCGGGCCGGAAGGACCCGTGCCTCCGCGCGGTCGAAGGGAGCAGACCCGAGCGCGGTCGGGGCGGGCCAGGTCAGTCGGGGGTGGCCACGCCGCGCACGTGCGGGGCGGCGGGAGCCGGGAGCCGGCTGTCGGGGAAGCGGAAGGCGTCCAGTTCGGTGACGGTGAAACCCGCGGCCCGGATCGCGGCCACCGTGTCGCGGCCCGTGTGGCAGCCGCCGCAGAGCAGCGGCCAGACGGTCGCGTCGACCAACCGCTGCACGCGGCGCAGGCCCGGAGTCTGCGCGCGTACGTGCTCGAAGAAGCGCAACTGCCCGCCGGGCCGCAGCACCCGACGGGCCTCGCGCAGCGCGGCGGCCTGGTCGGCCACCGAGCAGAGGACCAGGGACAGCACCACGGCGTCGGCCTCGCCGTCGGGCGCCGGCAGCGCCTCGGCGAGGCCGTCGACCACCTCCACGGGTACGGGCGCCCCGACCGCCGCCTCCCGGGCCGCCGCCCGGAGCAGGGGCTCCGGCTCGACCGCGAGCACCCGCTCGACCGTGCCCGGGTAGTGCGCGAAGGTGCGGCCGTTGCCGGCGCCGACCTCGACCACCCGGCCCGCGAGGCCGGCGACGAGACGCCGCCGGTGGGCGGCCGCGCCGGCGCGGTCCATCGCCACGCTCGCCCGCCGGAACACCCGGGCGAACACCGGGTGGGAGACCGTGCTGCCGGACATCGCCACTCCTCAGACCGGATCGGGTACGGACCGCCGGGGCCGCGACGAGCCGGCACCGGACGGCGGCGCGGGACGCTCCGGCACGGCGGCCGACGGCGGCGCGCCGCGCTCCGGCGGCCCCTGCGGCGATGGCGGCGCGTCGGGCACCGGCCGGGGGCGGGGCAGGCCGAGGGCGAGCAGCACCGGGCCGGTCGGCCCGTCGACGAGCCCGCCGAGGGTCACGCCGTCCAGCACGGCGAGGAAGGCGTCCCGGGCCCGGCGCAGTTCGCCCCGCAGCCGGCAGGCCGCGCGCAGCGAGCAGGCCGGCTCGTCGCAGGACACCACCTCGTCGTCGCCCTCGAAGGCCCGGACCACGTGCCCCACCGTGGCGTCCCCGCCGCCCTCGGCGAAGGCCACCCCGCCGGAGCGGCCCCGGATGGTGACCAGCACCCCGAGTCGCTGCAACCGCTGCACCACCTTGGCGACGTGGTTGCGGGGCAGGTCGAGCTGGTCGGACAGCTCCTCCACGGTCATCCGTCGCGGGTTCGCGGCGGCGAGCATGGCGATGCGCAGCGCCATGTCGGTGGACCGGTTGAGCTTCACGTCCCGACCCTAACCAGCGCTGTCGACCGCCCACCACGGTCGACCGGACCCGGGGTGTGATCCGGACGACCCTGGACCCGGGACCTTCGGCCCTGAAGAGGTATTTTGAATACCTGTTTTGCTGTCGAGGCCCGAGCGGTTCAGCCAGAAGGAGACGATCGTGCTCTCGGAGTCCTCAGCAGCAGTGGTGACGGCGACCCTGCCCGCCGTGCAGGCGCACGGCGAGGCGATCACCGGCCGGTTCTACCAGCGGATGTTCGACGCGCACCCCGAGCTGCTCGACACTTTCAACCGCAGCAACCAGGCCACCGGCACCCAGAAGGCCGCCCTCGCGGCCGCCGTGGTCGCCTACGCGGAGCACCTGACCGGCGGCAGCAGCGCGCCGTGGGGGCCGATCCTGGACCGCATCGCGCACAAGCACGCCTCGCTGGGCATCACCGCCACCCAGTACACGATCGTCGGGCGGCACCTGCTCGCGGCCGTCGGCGAGGTGCTCGGCGACGCCGTCACCGCCGAGGTCGCGGCGGCCTGGGACGAGGTCTACTGGCTGCTGGCCTGCGAGCTGATCGCCCGGGAGGCCCGCCTCTACACCACCGCCGGGCTGGCCGAGGGCGAGTCCGTCTGGCGGGACTGGCGGGTCGTCGCCCGGGCCACCGAGGCGCTGGACGTCGTGTCGTTCACCCTGGTCCCGGCCGACGGCGGCCCGGTGCCCACCTTCGTCCCGGGCCGGTACACCTCGGTCGCCGTCGACCTGGACGGCGGGCGCGGCCAGCAGATCCGCCAGTACAGCCTCTCCGGCCGCCCCGGCGCCGACCACTGGCGGATCACCGTCAAGCGGGTACGCGGCACCGGCGACGCCCCCGACGGCATGGTCTCCACCTTCCTGCACGAGCGCGTGGGGGTCGACGACGTGCTCCGGCTCAGCCCGGCGTTCGGCGAGGTCAGCGCGGTGGCCGGGGAGGGCCCGCTGCTGCTGGTCAGCGCGGGCATCGGCCTGACCCCGGCGATGGCCGCGCTGGAGCACCTGGCCGCCACCGAGCCGCAGCGTCCGGTGGTGCTGGTGCACGCCGACCGGGCCGGCGCGGCGCACGCGTTCCGCGGCGAACTGCCGCGCCTGCACGCCGCGCTGCCCAACCTGCGCACCGCGCTCTGGTACGAGGACCTCACCGACGGCGAGCTGGCCGGGGTGACCGCCGAGGTGACCGCCGGCCGGGTCGATCCGGCGCTGATCCCGCTCTCCCCCGACGCCCACGTGCACCTGTGCGGGCCGCTGCCGTTCATGAACGCCGTCCGGGGCGGCCTGCTGCGCCGGGGGGTGCCGGTGGAGCGGATCGCCTACGAGGTCTTCGGTCCGGGCATGCTGCACGACCGGTCCTGATCGACAGTCGCCGAGCGGTCACGGGCGGTGGGGCGGTTCGCCCCGCCGCCCGTCGGTGTCTCCACACCCGAGCGGCGGCCGAGTCAGGACGAGCCGGGCAGGTGGCGGTTAGGAGGGAAGGCCGGGGGTAGGGACTCCTGCGGCGGGGTCCGCCAGGCGGCGAGGAGACGCCCCGGGGCTCGACCGGGTCCCCGCCGACGGGCCGGCCGATGGAGGAAGCACATGCGTATCGCGATGATCTCGGAGCACGCCAGTCCGCTCGCCGTCGGAGGGTCGGGGGAATCCGGCGCTCAGCACACGCACGTGGCGGAGCTCGCCGCCGCCCTGGTCGGCGAGGGACACGACGTCCGCGTCTACACCCGCCGGGACTCCACCCTCCCGCCCGACTCCGTGGTCACCCCGGACGGCTACCAGGTGTGCCAGGTGCCGGCCGGGCCGGCGCTGCGGGTGCCGACGGACGAGCTGCTGCCGCACCTGGGCGAGTTCGGCCGCTGGCTGGCCGGTCAGTGGCGCGACGGCGGCTGGATGCCGGACGTGGCGCACGCCCACTTCTGGACGAGTGGGCTGGCCACGCTGCACGCCGGCCGGCGCACCGGCGTGCCGGTGGTGCTCACCTACCACAGCCTCGGCTCGGTGAAGCGGCGGCAGCCGGGCGCCCGGGACACCAGTCCACCGGGCCGGGCCGGCTACGAGCGGGCCCTGGGCCGGGCCGCCGACCGGGTCATCGTGCAGTGCCAGGAGGAGGTCGGGGAGCTGGTCCGGCTCGGCGTGCCCCGGGCCCGGATGACGCTGGTCCCCGCCGGGGTCGACCAGGAGCTGTTCCGCCCCGACGGGCCCGTCGCGGTGCGCGACCCGGCCCGTCCCCGGATCGTCACCGTCGGCCGGATGGTGGAGCACAAGGGCATCCAGGACGTCGTCCGGGCCCTGCCGGCCGTGCCGGACGCCGAGTGCGTGGTGATCGGCGGCCCACCGACGGAGCTGCTCCCCGCGGACGGCTTCGCCCGCCGGCTCCACGCGCTCGCCGAGTCCTGCGGGGTCGCCGACCGGGTGAAGCTGCTGGGCGGGCTGCCCCGGAATGAGCTGGCCCCCTGGTACCGCTCGGCGGACCTGCTGGTGGCCGCCCCCTGGTACGCGCCGTTCGGGCTCACCCCGCTGGAGGGCATGGCGTGCGGGGTGCCGGTCGTCGGCACGAACGTCGGCGGGATCGCCGACAGCGTGGTCGACGGCCTGACCGGCGACCTCGTGCCACCCCGGGACCCCCGGGCCCTCGGCACCGCGGTGCGCCGGCTGCTCGCCGACAAGGTCCGGCGTTTCGCGTACGCGACGGCGGCGCTGGACCGGATCCGCAACCGGTACTCGTGGAAGCGCTGCGCCGAGCAGCTGAGCACGGTCTACGCCACGGTCAGCACGGTCGGTCGTCCCGCCCCGGCGGTGGCGTGACGCGGGCGGGGGTGGCGGGACGCGGGCGACCCGGGAACGCGTGACACCCGCCACCTGACGGTTACCCGCCGGTAGCCTCGGGCCGTAGCCTGGGGCGGTGGACGCGACGGGGGAGTACCGGCAGGAGTTCGTCGAGGTCGACGGGGCCCGCGTCGGGCTACAGGTGTATCCCGACCCGGACGGCGTCACCGACGCCCCGCTGGTGCTGATCACGCCCGCGATGGGCGTCCGGGCGCGCTACTACCGGCCGTTCACCGCCGCGCTGCGCGCCGCCGGCCTGGCCGTGGCGGTGGCCGACCTGCGCGGCACCGGGGAGAGCACCCCGAAGCCGAGCCGCGACTGCCGGTACGGCTACCCGGAACTGGCCGCCGACGTGGGCGCCGCGCTGGCGGCGCTCAAGACCCGGCGGGACGGGCGGAGGACGCTGCTGCTCGGGCACTCCCTCGGCGGGCAGGCCGCGCTGCTGCATCTCGCCGTGCACGGCGACCACGACGTCGACGGGCTGGCGCTGGTCGCCGTCGGCGTCCCGTGGTGGCGCAGCTACCCGGGCCTGCGCGGGTACGGCGTCCTGCCGTACACCCAGGGGATCGCGGCGACCGCCCGGCTGCTCGGCGTCTGGCCCGGCTGGGGCTTCGGCGGCCGGCAGGCGCGCGGGGTCATCCGGGACTGGGCGCACACCGCACGGACGGGGCGCTTCCCGCACCTGGACGGGGTGGACGCCGAGGCGGCCGTGCGGGCGCTGCGCACCCCCGTCCTCGCGGTCAGCGTCGACGACGACCAGTACACCCCGCACGAGACCGTCGACCACCTGTGCGCGAAGCTGGCCGCGGCGCCCCTCGTCCGCGAGCGCTACACGGCGGCGCAGGCCGGCGCCCGGATGGACCACTTCACCTGGGTACGCGCGAGCGCGCCGCTGGCGGCGCGGGTGGCCCGCTTCGCCGCCGACCTGCCGGCCCGCTGACCCGTCCTCAGCCGACCCGCAGCGCCAGCAGGGCGACGTCGTCGTCCGGCTCGGCCGTCAGCTCGGCGAGGAGCGCGTCGCAGAACGGTTCCAGCGGCAGGTGGCACAGCCGTGCGGCCGCCTCCCGCAGGCGTTCGACGCCCACGTCGATCAGGGTGTCGCGTCGCTCGACGAGCCCGTCGGTGTAGAGCAACAGGGTCGCGCCCGGTGCGAGGAGGAGCTCGTGGTCACGCCGGGGCAGCGGTCCGACGCCGAGCAGCGGGTCCGGGTCGGTGGCCAGCAGCCGCGCCGTGCCGTCGGGGTGCACGAGCACCGGCGGCGGATGGCCGGCGTTGCACCAGGTGAGGTGCGCCGCCCGCGGGTCGCCGGAGGCGGGCGGGACGCGGACGTGTCCGACCACGGCCGAGGCGAACGTCGACACGCCCAGCCCGCGCAGGGCCCGTTCGAGCCCGGCGAAGATCGCCGCCGGCGGCTCGCCCAGCACGTACGCGACACCGCGCAGGGTGTTGCGGATCTGGGCCATCGCGACCAGCGCGGCCCGGTCGTGCCCGGTGACGTCGCCGATCACCAGGGTGGTGGCCCCGTCGGCGGCACGGAAGGCGTCGTACCAGTCCCCGCCGACCTGTTCGTGCTCCACCGCCGGGTGGTACCGCACCGCGATGTCGAGGCCGGCCACCGGCGGCGGGTCGGAGAGCAGGCTGCGTTGCAGCGTCTCGGAGGTCCGCCGCTGCTCCCGGTGCACCCGGATCCGGTCGAGCGTCTGCGCGCACTGCGCCGCGAACGCGCCCAGCACCTCGACCTCGCGCGGCGTGAACGGATGCGGCGCGCGCCAGCCGACGGTCAGCGAGCCGAGCAGCCGCTCCCCCACCCGCAGCGGCAGGGCGGCCCACGCCTCCAGCCCCGTCGAGGCGACGACGTCGGCCATCCCGGCGGTGAAGTCCAGGGCGGCGGCCCGGTCGGGCAGGAAGACCGTGTGGCCCGCGTACGCCGAGACGCTGGACGGCAGCGGGCCGGTCAGCGGCAGCTCGGCGAAGCGGGCGCGGGCGACACCACCGAGGCTGTCGGTGAGGGTGAGCCGCAGCAGGTCGCCGTCGTCGTCCCGGACGGCCACGGCGCCGCCGTCGGCGTCGAGCGCCCCGAGGCCCCGGTCGACGACCACCTCGGTCAGCTCGGCGACGCTCTCGCAGCCGGCCAGGTCGGCGGCCAGGTCGACCAGGGTGGCGAGGCGGCGGTTCGCCACCGCCTGGGCCTCCAGCGCGCCGCGCAGCTCCCGCGCCCGGGCGTACAGGTCGGCCTCGGCCTCCTCCATGCGTCGCCGGAAGGTCTCGCCGCGGGCCTGCTCGTCCCCGCTCCGTCGCCGTTCCTGGACGAAGTCCGTGACGTCCTCGGGTCGGTGCAGCAGCAGCACGACGCGCCCGTGGTCGTCGAGGATCGGCACGTTCATCGGGCTCCAGTACCGCCGCACGAAGCCGCCGGTCCCGTCGGGGATGTCGTAGCGCTGCAACGCCATCGTGTCCGGCAGGCCCGTGTCCCGGGCCCGCAGCAGGGAGGCCCGCAGGTTGGGCACCCCGCTGCCCTCCGGGTGGTCCGGGTTCGCCGGGAACACGGCGAACAGCTCCCGCCCGAGAAGCTCCTCGCGGGTGCGGGCGGTGGCGCGCAGGTACGCCTCGTTGGCCTCGACGATCACCAGGTCCGGGGTGAGCACCAGGTACGGCGACGGCGCGGCGGCGAAGATCCGTGCGTGGTCCACCGCCGCCGGTTCTCCCGCCCGGTCCCGTCCGTCACGCACGTTCCCTCGCTCCCGACCTCGCCACCGGGCCCGTACGCCGTTCCCGGGCGGCGTACGCGCCGCCCGGGAGGCACGTCGTTCACTCGTCGGTGTCGACGGGCACCATCTCGCCGTCCCGTTCCACGCGGGTCTCGCCGCGCTCGGCCGGCGGCGGCACCTGGGCCGTGGTCTTGCGCGGATCGTTGTCCGGGTGCATCAGCACCGCGTCGGTCGACGCGGTCTTCTCCCGGCTCTCCTCGGGCTGCGACATCCGCTTCCCCTCTCGTCGGGTCGTCCGACGATCTACCCGCCACCGGCCCCGCCGACTCCCCCCGCCCGGTCCCGATCGTCGGTCGGCACCGACGCCACCGGTTCCCGCTCTTCCCCGGTATCCGTGCCGCTGCGGCGTATCGGCAGGTGACGGGCGGGATTAGCCGACCGGGCGGCGGGTATGCCGCACCGCCCGACACGGTGGAAGGGGATCAGATGTCCGAACGACACACCGCACTGCGCTCGATGCACGACCTGGGCCTGGCGGCCTGGTTCGGGGGCTCCCTGATGGGAGCATTCGGCGTCAACGGCGCGGCGGCACAGATGAACGACTCGACCCAGCGGTTGCCGATGGCCTCGGCCGGCTGGGCCCGGTGGACCCCGGTGAACGCCGCAGCGATCGGCGCCCACCTGGCGGGGGCCGTCGGGGAACTGGTGACGGAGAGCCCCCGGGTGGCCGCCCAGTCGGGAGTGGCCCGGGCCAGCACGCTGAAGACGGCGTTGACGGTCGGCGCGCTGGCGGTGACCGGCTACAGCCGGCTGCTCGGCATGAAGTTGGAGAAGGCCGGCGGGCCGGCGGTCGAGGGGGTCACCGAGCCGAACTCGCACACGCCGTCGAACGTGGCGTCGTGTCAGCGGCAGATGCGGATGCTCCAGTGGGCGATCCCGGCGATGACCGGGGCGCTCATCGTGATGACCGCGTACATGGGCGAGCAGCAGAAGCCCGGCGAGGTGTTCCGGGGAATGCTGGGGCGCGTGGGCGGCACGCGGAACGCGCCGAAGGGGATCGGCGCGCTCATGGCGATGGGCATGTCCAACAGGAAGCGGATGGCGAAGTCCGGCCGCTGCTGACCGACGTGCCGCGCGGCGTCCCGCCGACTCCTCGGCGGCGGGGCGCCGCCGCGTGTCCTCCGGCACGGGGCGCCGCCGCGTGCCCTGCGCCCGGTGCCGTCCGGCCGCCGGGTCGCCGCGAGGCATGACCGCCCCCGCGACGGGCAATCGGAGCCGGTACCGGCGGACCGACCAGCGAGGTGGCCAATGACGGCAGGAGACGGACGCGGCGGGGACCGACGCCCACCGGAGGCGACCACCGCATGGGTGACCAGGGACGGGCTGGACGTGGAGCCGCCGTGGGGCACCGGCGAGCACGACCCCATGGACGAGGGCAGCGAGGAGACCGCCGTACCGGAGGGGCGGCGCGGGGAGCGGCGGGCCGACGAGCCGGCGGGACCGTCCGGCCCCGCCGGGCGGCACGGCTTCGGCCCGGTCGAACCGACCCCCACGCGGCCGGCGGGCCCCGGCGCGCCGCCGGACCCGGCACCGGCCCGGCGGTCCTTCCCCGACGCCGCCGACGTCGAGGAGCGGACGGAGGACGCGCTGCGGACCAGGGGCCGACGCTCCTGACCGGCGCGCCCACGGCCGGGTCGCGGCCGGGACGGCGCCCGTGCCGAGCGTGCGGCGTCAGGCGCGTCCGGCCGCGCGCAGCAGCCGGAGTTGACCGATCTCGGCCGCGTTCTTCATCAACTCGGCGTTGACCCAGCCGAGCGTGTGCGCCACCGTGTGCCCCGAGTCGTCCTGCCACGGGAACGGCGCGGCACCCTCTAGGTCGGTGTCGCCGAGGCGGTCGAGCTGACCGAGCCACTCGGCGCGCAGGCCGCGCAGCCAGGCGACCGTCGGCTCGCCCGCGCCCGGCCATCCGACGTCGGTGCGCTGCCGTGGTGGCCGTCCTGCGAGATGGTCCATGGTCACCGTCCACCACCAGCCGATGTGCCACGACAGCCAGGCGATCGTCGGCACCGGCACGGGGTCGGGCTCGGTGTCGGCCCAGTCGGGTGTCCAGCGGCCGTCGGGGCCGCGACGCACCGTCCAGCAGAGCGCGGTTGGCTCCCAGAGGAAGTCCGCCGCGTCGAGGCGCTCGAGGTGGTATTCGAACAGCGACCACGTCAGGTCGAACTGGAAGCGCAGGAGCGCGCGGGAGGTTGCCGCCATCGGGCGATCATCCCCGAGGGCGGTGGCCCCGGTCGACGGAATAAGACCTGGCGCCACGACCCCCGGGCCGGCCGGTGCCGGCGGCTTGCCCGGCCAACTCCTGGCGGCGACCCGCCCGGCCGGCTCGTGTCGGCGACCAGCCCGGCCACGGCCGCCGCCGCGCTGGACGAGCTCAGCCGCTGGCGGTGTCCTCTCCGGCGACCTCGGCGGGGTCGTCCGTTACCGGGTGTCCGGTGTCGTCCACCAGGCCGGGGGCCATGCTGCCCCCGTGCGCCTCCTGCGCCTGCCGGGTCTCGCGCGCCGCCGCGTCCTGCGGTACGCCCGGCGCGTCCCCCGGGTGCTCCTGCCGCTGCTCACCCATCACCGCGTCCCCTTCCGTCGCTCACGTCCCCGCCGGTACCCGACCGGCCGCCGGGAAAACCCCGCGGCGTCGCCGATCGCGCCCGTGGTCAGGAGGGCCTGCCGGCTCCCGCCCGCGCCGCCCGGTCCCGTCCCACCGGCTTGACGCCCAACAGCTCCGCGAGCCGCGCGGCGTCCCGCTGGGCCTGGTCGCCGCAGCAGTTGTTGAACAACGCGTGCAGCTCCCCCGCCTGCCCGGCCAGCTCGACCAGCAGCTCCGACCAGCGGCGCAGTTCCTCGTCGCCGTACGCGTAGCGGAACTTCTCCTGCTTGTCCCCGGTCTCCCAGGCGGCGCTGTGCCCATGGAACCGGACCACCGCCAGCTCCGCCGTGGCGAACAGGATGGGCGGCACCGAGGAGGGATGCCCCTGCGGCATGTCGACGCAGACGAACGACAGCTCGCGCTCCCGCAGGAACGCGAGCGTGTCCAGCGCCGCCGCGCCGTCGAACCAGGACGAGTGGCGCAGCTCGACGGCGACCCGCCACGGCCGGCACCGCTCCGCCAGTTCGGCGATGCGCCGCTCGGCGGCGGCCCCCCGGGCCAGCCACGGCGGAAACTGGAGCAGGACCGCACCGAGCCGGTCGGCCGCCGCGATCGGGTCCAGCGCCGCGCGGAAGCGGTCCCACAGCTCGTCGTACGCGGCCGCCGGGAGGTCCCGGCGGCGGATCCGGCTCGGGCCGCCGGCCGGGCGCAGGTCGCGGGGCAGCGCCGCCACCGGTGTCGGGTGACCGGTGAAGAGGCTGAACGCCTTGACGTCGAAGGTGAAGCCCTCGGGCGTGGCGTCGACCCAGCCCTGCGTCGTCTCCGGCACGGGCACCGCGTAGTAGGAGGTGTCCACCTCGACCAGCGGGAAGCGCCCGGCGTAGAAGTCGAGCCGGCCGGCCGGGGTGTTCGCCGCGCGCGGGTACCAGCCCGAGCGAAGCAACATCTGGTCCGCCCAGGACGACGTGCCCACCTTGATCACACCCATGTGATTCAGTGCACCCCGGACCGGACAGATCGGCAACCGCTGGCGGAAATCCGGCGTCCGGCATCGCGGTCGGTGTCGGTGGGCGCTCCTATGCTGGCCGCGTCCGGAGAAGCCCAGAAATCCGGCGAGGCCCAGGAGAGGAGCGTGGCGATGACCACGACCACGACCACGACCGCACAGCTGACCGGCGAGCGGGCCGACCTGGTGGAGACGCTGCGCCTGCACCGCGGCTTCCTGCGGCGGACCGTCGCGGGGCTGACCGACGAGCAGGCCGCGGCCCGCAGCACCGTCAGCGAGCTGTGTCCGGGCGGTCTGATCAAGCACGTCACGCAGGTGGAGCGGCGGTGGATGAGGTTCGCCGTCGGCGGCGCCGAGGCGATGGAGAGCGAGCCGGTCGACTGGGCGGGCCAGTTCCGCATGCAGGAGGGCGAGAGCCTGGAAGGGTTGCTCGCCGACTACGCCCGGGTAGCCGCCACGACCGACGAACTGGTCGGCACGCTCGACCTCGACGCCACCCACCCGCTGCCGCAGGCCCCCTGGTTCGAGCCCGGCGCGAGCTGGTCGGTCCGCCGCGTCCTGCTGCACCTCGTCGCCGAGACGTCCCAGCACGCGGGGCACGCCGACATCCTGCGCGAGTCGATCGACGGCGCCAAGACCATGGGCTGAGCCGGTCCCCTCCCCGACCCGGTGTTTGTCGGACGTCACACCCCTACCGTGTGACGGCCCGGCGGCCCGTGGCGCTGAGGGACACGAGATGAAAGCACACCGGATGGACCAGGAGACCGTCGAGCGACTGCTCGGCGGTCCGGTCCGCGACCCGCAGGACGGTCCGCGGTCCGTCGCGTCGCTCTTGACGGCGGTCCGCGCCGCGCCCCACGCCAGCGAGCTGGCCGGGGAGGAGGCGGCCGTACGGGCCTACCGGCTGGCCCGGGCCGGGGATCCGCTCGGGCTGCCGCAGCGGCGCCGACGGCCCGCCCTGGCGGGGTTCGGCGTCCGCGCCGCGCTGGCCGGTGCCGCCCTGGCCCTCACGGGCGGGGTCGCCCTCGCCGCCACCGGAGGCGCGCTGCCCCACCCGCTGGGGGGTCCGGCACCCACCACCGCCGCTCCCCTGCCCGCCCCCACGACGGGCGCCTCCCCCACGGCGGCTCCCGACCCGCCCTCCGCCCCGACGGGCGGGGTGGACGGTCGGCCGGAGCCGGACGCGGCGGTGCGGGAGTGGTGCCGGGCGTACCGGGCGGACGCCGGCGACGAACCGGGCGGTGTCCTGGACGACCCCGCCTACGGCAGGCTGATCCACGCCGCCGGTGGCCGCAAGGAGGTGGCCGGCTACTGCGAGCGGGTGCTGGCCGCCCCGGGGCCGACGAGTCCCGGCCCGCACGGCAGCCCGTCCGGCCAGCCCGGCACGACCCCGACCGGCCGACCGGGGGGCGACTCGACCGGCCGGCCCGGGGTCACCCCGACCAGCCGGCCCACCACCGCGCCGACCAGCCGGCCCACAGCCACCCCGACCGGCCGGCCCGGGGCGGAACCGACCGGCCGACCGGGAGCGGAACCGACCGGCCAGCGGGTCGGCCCCACGGCGTCGCCGTCGGTCACGGCCGCGCAGCCGACCCGGCCCGGCCCGAGCCCCGTCCCGCCGGGGCACCGCACCGCCGCGCCGGACGGCGGCGGGACGGGCTGACCGCGCGGCCCGCCGTGGGCAGGCGCACCCCGCCGTCGCGCCCCGCCACGGCGACGCGGTGGTCGGGCGGCGAGCCTGTCCGGGCCTCCGGCGCGGCCTGCGTCCGTCGGCCGGTGACCTCGGCGGAGGCGGCTGGTAGCTTGCCCCGATGAGTCTGCGGCGTCGACGCGTGGCGGTGGTCTTCCGCCTGGCGATCGTGATCAGCGTGCTGGCCGGGATCGTGCTCACCGCGATCGGTCCCACCACGGTCACCGGCCTGCTGCCGTACTTCACCATCCAGAGCAACGTCGCCGTCGGGCTCTTCGCCGGGTACGCCGCCTGGCGGGCCTGGCGGGACCAACCCGAGCCGCCCTCGGCGCTCAAGGGCGCCGTCACGCTCTACATCACCATCACCGGCGTGGTCTACCACCTGGTGTTGGCCAACCCGGCGAGCCCGTTCGCGATGCCGCAGCCGGACCGCACGCTTCCCGACGCGCTGGGCAACCAGTTCCTGCACACCGTCGTGCCGCTGCTGGCCGTGGCGGACTGGGCACTGTTCGACCCCCGGGGCCGGCTCCGTCCGCGCTACGCGGCCTGGTGGCTGGCGTTCCCCCTCGGATACCTCGGCTTCGCCCTGGTCCGTGGGCTGGTGGTGGACCGGTACCCGTACCCGTTCATCGACGCGGGCGAGTTGGGCTACGCCGGGGTGGCCGTCAGCGCGGTCTTCTTCGCCGCCGCGTTCTGGCTGCTGGGCCTGCTCTTCGTCGCCGTCGACCGGACGCTGGGCCGCCGGGCGAGGGCCGCTCACCCCGTCGCCGCGCAGCACGCCGCCGGCGCTCCGGCCACCCCGTCGACCGCGCCCACCACCGCTGTCGCCCGGTCCGACGCGACGGCCCTGCCGTGACGGCCATCCCCCGCCGGCTCGCCCGGAAGGGGTGAGCCGGGGCGCCGCGCCCGGCCGTTTGGTCCGTCGCTGAACGGGCAGCCGGCAGGTGTACCGGAAGCGGGGGGACGGGAGGCGTCATGCGCGCACTGCGGTTGCCGAGCTGGAAGTCGGAGCCCGAGCTGGTCGAGGTCGACGAGCCGACCCCAGGCCCGGGTCAGGTGGTGGTGAAGATCGGCGGTGCCGGCGCCTGCCACTCCGACCTGCACCTGATGCACGACTTCGAGGCCGGCGCGGTGCCCTGGAACCCGCCGTTCACCCTCGGCCACGAGAACGCCGGCTGGGTGCACGCCCTCGGCGACGGGGTGACCGGGCTGACGGTGGGCGAGCCGGTGGCCGTGTACGGGCCGTGGGGCTGCGGCACCTGTGCCCGCTGCCGGGTGGGGATCGACCCGTACTGCGAGAACGTCGCCGAGGCGCCGGTGCCCGGCGGGGGTGGCGGCCTCGGTCTGGACGGCGGCATGGCCGAGTACATGCTGGTGCCGCAGGCCCGGCAGGTCGTGCCGCTGCCCGACGGGCTCGACCCGGTGCTGGCGGCGCCGTTGACCGACGCGGGGCTCACCCCGTACCACGCGATCCGCCGTTCCTGGGCGAAACTCGGCCCGACCAGCACCGCCGTGGTGATCGGCGTGGGCGGGCTGGGGCACGTCGGCGTGCAGATCCTCAAGGCCACCACCGCGGCCCGGGTGATCGCGGTGGACACCCGCGAGGAGGCGCTGACGCTCGGCGCGGAGTGCGGCGCCGACCTCACCATGCTCTCCGGCGAGGACACCGCCCAGGAGATCCGCCAGGCCACCGGCGGCCGGGGCGCCGACGTGGTCCTGGACTTCGTCGGCGCCGACCCCACGCTCGCGCTCGGCGTCGCCGCCGCCCGCACCGTCGGCGACCTCACCATCGTCGGCATCGGCGGGGGCACGCTGCCGGTGGGCTTCTTCTCGGTGCCGTACGAGGTGAGCATCCAGACCACGTACTGGGGCAGCCGGCCGGAGCTCATGGAGGTGCTCGAACTGGGCGCCCGGGGCCTGGTGAAGCCGAAGGCCAGCACCTTCTCGCTGGAGGAGGCGGTCGTCGCGTACCGGAAGATGCGCGACGGCACGCTGGAGGGCCGGGCCGTCGTCGTGCCGTGACCGTCGCGCCCCTACGATGATCATGTGGTCGCGGCGCTGGAGCTCTACCTCGACACCGACGCCACCCGGCGGATCCGGGTGCTCTGGGACGCGCTGGAGTCCGAGGGCGTGCAGAGCATGCGGTCGCTGCTGGAGCAGCGCCATCGGCCGCACGTCTCGCTCGCGGTCGCGCCCCGTCTCGATCCGGAGCGGGTCGCGGCGGCGCTGCGCGGGACGGTGGTGGTCGCGCCACTGCGGCTGAGCTTCGAGCACGCCGGGCAGTTCGTCGGCCGGGTGCTGTGGCTGGGCCCGACCCCCACCGCCGAACTGCTCACGCACCACGCCCGGGTGCACGGCCGGCTGGCCGAGGCGGGGATCGGGCTGGTCGAGCACTACCAGCCGGGACGGTGGGTGCCGCACTGCACGCTGTCGATGCGGGTGCCGAACGCGTTGATGGCCGCCGCCGTACGCCGCTGCCTGGAGGTGCTGCCGCTGGAGGCGACCGTGGTCGGCGCGGCGGTCACCGACCACGCCCGGGGCATCTCCCACCCGCTGCCGTAGCCGGAGCGCACCGGCGGGCGGGCACCGACGATGTCGGCGGCACCGCGTACCGCCGATGTCCTGGACGAGACCGCGGTCGGCGCGCGCCGTCGGCACCCTGGGCCGCCGACGGCGGATCCCCCTCTCCCTGTTGGCCCGGCCGCTGCGCGCCGCGACAGGGGGCGGGCCGGGGCGGCGCGACCGTCGCGCGGCCTTCGCGTCCGCCGCGCAGCACGGCACAGGCGGCGGAGTACGGCCCGCCGCTTGTCCGCGCCCGCCCGGGGGGTGGATCCTCTAGGGAATCGACAGAAACGAATCTGTGGAGGTTCGATGCGTCGTCTCCCGCCCGCCCTGCTCCTGCTCGCCGCGCTGCTGCTCGGCCTGCCGGCGCCCGCCCACGCCGCTCCCGACCACGCCGACGCCGCCGCGGCCCACGCCGCGGCCACGCTCGCGCAGGTCCGCACCGCCGGCACCACCTGGGGGCTCGACCCCGCCACCGGTCGGATGACCCTCACCGTCGACGACACCGTGTCCGACCGGGAGGTGGCCACGCTGCGGGCGACCGCCGCCCGGGCCGGGGCGTTGCTCCGCCGCGAGCCGGGTGAGCTGCGCCTGCTCATCGCCGGCGGGCAGGCGATCTACGGCGGGAGTGGACGGTGCTCCCTCGGCGCCAACGTCCGCCGGGGCACCACCTACTACTTCGTCACCGCCGGCCACTGCACCGCGAGCGCCTCCACGTGGTACGCCGACGGCGGGCAGACCGTCGTCCTCGGCACCCGGGCGGGCAGCAGCTTCCCCGGCAACGACTACGGGCTGGTCCGCCACACCGGCTCGGTCCCCCACCCCAGCGCCGTCTACACCTACCCCGGCCTGCTCACGATCAACGGCGCCGGCAACGCCTACGTCGGCCAGACGGTCTGTCGCAGCGGGTCCACGACCGGAGTGCGCTGCGGCACGGTCACCGGGCTCAACGTGACCGTGAACTTCGTCGGCGGCACCGTCAGCGGCCTGATCCGGACCAACATCTGCGCCGAGCCGGGCGACAGCGGCGGGCCGCTCTACGTCCCCGCCACCGGCGTCGTCCTCGGCATCCTCTCCGGGGGCAGCGGCAACTGCACCACCGGCGGCACCACCTACTACCAGCCGATCACCGAGGTCCTCGCGGCGTACGGCCTGACCATCCCCTGACCGACCAGGTGCCCGGCCCGACCCGCGCGACGGGCCGGGCCGGGCACGGCCGGGTCAGCCCTGCGGCCGCTGGCGGCGACGCCGACGAAGCGACGCTGGGCGAGGGAGGGACAGCGAGGGTGGAACACCCGGGCGGAGACCGACGTCTTCGGCACCGACGAGGGATGGTCAGGCGGGTCGGGGGGTGAGGAGGTAGTCGTCGGCCTCGGGGCTCCACCGCAGGTCGACGACGCCGCTGGTGGCCGCCGCCTTGCAGAACTGGAGGAAGCTGCGGTAGCCCAGCTTCTTCTCGCTGAAGTCGGGCCGCGCCCGGCGCAGCTGGTTCTTGAGGCCGGAGAGGGCCACCGCGCCCTCGTCGCCGGCGAGGTCCGTCACCACCGAGCCGAGCAGCCCGAACGCCACCTCCCGGTCGCCGTGCTCGGGGAGGGAGACCTCGGGGTCGCCCTTGGCGGGGCCCTCCGCCAGCTCGATCACGTTGTGCCCGGCGAGGTGCCGCAGGAGCTCCCCGAAGGTGCGGAACCCGTAGTCGGACTCGCTGAACGTCGGGTCCTTGCGCAGCAGGGTGCGCTTCAACGTCGAGGCGGTCACCTCGCCGCTGGAACTGCCCTGCAGGCCGGCGACGGTCTGGGCCACGAGCACGGCGAGCGTGTCGACGTCCCGGGCGGCCTCCTCGGCCGCCGCCTGCGGCTCGGGCTCGGGCTCCTGCCCCGCCCGCGGCACGTCGGGGCTGGGCAGCCGGGCCGGGCGGCCCCGCCGGACCCGGGCGGGCGGGATGTCGACGCCCTCCAACCGGTCGTAGTAGAGGAACTCGTCGCACGCGGGGGGCAGCAGCGCCGAGGTCGAGTTCTCCACGCCCACGCCGATGACGCGCTTGTTCAGCTCGCGGAGCTTGTGGACCAGCGGGGTGAAGTCGCTGTCGCCGGTGCAGATCACGAAGGTCGAGATGTACCCGCGCTCGAAGGCCAGCTCCACCGCGTCCACGGCCATCTTGATGTCGGCGGCGTTCTTGCGCGAGGCGCCCATCCGCTGGGGAATCTCGATGAGCTCGACGTGCGAGCGGGTCAGCATCCGCCGGTCCTCGTCGAAGTACGACCAGTCCGCGTACGCCCGGCGCACCACCACCCGGCCGCGCTCGGCGAGGGCGTCGGCGATGGGACGGAAGTCGAAGGCCACGCCGCCGAGGTGGTCGCGTGCCCCCAGCGCGAGGTTCTCGTAGTCGAGGAACAGGGCGATGCGGTCTTCGTGATCCACGCAGGTCAGCCTACCCCCGGCGAGGTCCCGCGCCGTCCCGGGCCGCCGCGGCCCGGTGGCGGGTCCGCCGGGCCGCCGGCCGGCCGGGTAGTGCTGGCCCTACCCGGGGACTACGTCCAGACGGCTGGGTCGGCGCGGCGGCCGCGGTTAGCGTCAGCGGCATGACGACAGCTCGCCCCCTGTGCCTGGCCGAGGCGCTGCGCCGGCCCGGATACCTGCTCTCCGCGTGGCCGTGGCGCGCGCTGGCCTACCTGCTCAGCACCGTCCCGATCGCCGGGGTGCTCGCCGTCGGGCTGCTCGTCGTCGGGGCGCCCCTGCTGGCGGCGGTCAACGCCGTGCAGCAGGGCCGACCGGTCGAGCTTCCGCTCCTCCTGTTCCTGGCCGTCGGCGCGCTGACGGTGGTCGCGTCGGCCCCGATCGTGAGCATCGCGGTGACCGCCGTCGAACGGCAACGGCTCGGCCTCGTGGACGGGCGGCCGTTGCCCGCGTACCGGTGGCGGGGCCTGGCCGCGCGCTACACGAGCGCCGCCGCGTGGCGGGAGGTCGCCCACACCTTCTGGCTGGGCGGCGCCGTACCGCTCGGGTACGCCGTGTTCACCCTGCTCGTGCTGCTCGACCTCACCCTGGTCGCCAGCCCCTGGCTGGTCGGCGACGCCGACGAGGTCATCGTGGTCTGGACCACCGTCGAGACGGCCGGCGAGGCCATCCCGTACGCCGTTCTCGGGGTGCTGCTCGTCCCGGCGCTCTGGTACGCCCTCGGGGTGCTCGCCGTGGCCCAGGGCGCGGTGGCGCGGTGGCTGCTCGGCCGGCCCACCGACGGGGCGGCCCTGCGGGAGGTCAGCCGCTCGCGGACCCGGCTGGTCGACGCCTACGAGGCCGAACGCCGCCGCATCGAGCGCGACATGCACGACGGCGCGCAACCCCGGCTGACCAGCCTCACGCTCCACCTGGGCCTGGCCCGGCTGGACGTGCCCGAGGACTCCCCCGCGGCCGGTCCGCTCGCCGTCGCGCACGACCAGGCCAAGAACCTGATGGTCGAGCTCCGACAGATCGTGCAGGGCATCCGCCCGCAGAGCCTCACCGACCTCGGCCTGGCCGGCGCGGTACGGGAACTGGCCGGCGAGGCCACCGTCCCGGTCACCGTCCACGCCGAGCTCAAGCAGCCGCTGCCGGAACTCGTCGAGAGCACCGCCTATTTCGTGGTGTCGGAGTCGCTGGGCAACGTCGTCCGGCACTCCGGGGCGACCCACGCCGAGGTGCGGCTCGTCCAGGCCGACGGCCAACTCGTCGTGGAGATCTCCGACGACGGCCACGGCGGCGCCGACCCGGTGCGGGGCACCGGTCTGACCGGCCTCGCCGACCGGGTCGCCGCGGCCGAGGGTCGGCTGCTGCTCGCCAGCCCGCCCGGCGGCCCCACGCTCGTGCGGGTCGAGTTGCCGTGCCACCGGTGACCCGCGTCGTGCTCGCGGAGGACGAGGTCCTCCTGCGCGAGGGCCTCGCCGCCCTGCTGTCCAGGTTCGACTTCGAGGTGGTCGCCGCCGTCGGCACGGCACCGCAGCTTCGCGACGCGGTCCGGACGCACGAGCCGGACCTGGTGGTGACCGACATCCGCATGCCGCCCGGCCCGCGCGACGACGGGCTGCGGGCCGCCCTCGACCTGCGCGCCGAACGGCCGCGGCTCGCCGTCATGGTGCTGAGCCAGCACGTGCAGGCCGAGTACGCCTCGGCCCTGCTCGACAGCGGCGACGGCCGGGGCGTCGGCTACCTGCTCAAGGACCGGGTCGCCGAGGTCGCCGAGTTCGCACGACAGCTGCGTACGGTCGCTCGTGGCGGCACGGTCGTCGACCCCGACGTCGTACGACGGCTGCTGCACCGCCCGCGCGACCCGCTCGCGGCCCTGTCCGCCCGGGAGCACGAGGTGCTGACGCTGCTCGCCGAGGGGTGCTCCAACGCGGCGATCGCCGCGCGGCTGCACGTCACCGAGGCGGCCATCGGCAAGCACATCGGCAACGTCCTGGCGAAGCTCGGCCTGCCGCCCAGCGACGACACCAACCGCCGGGTGCTGGCGGCCCTCACCTACCTGCGTGCCGGCCCGTCGCCCCGGTAGCATGCTCCGGCGCGTCCACGTGGCGGGACGTACGACGGCACGCCGAAAGTTGCGCTCCCGCTCTCCCGGCGTTCACGCCCGCACCGCTAGCATCGCTGCTCATGAATACGAGGAGCAGTGCCCGCTCGGGGTCCAGAAGGCTGGCGATGGCGTTCGCGCTGGCCGTCGTGCTGGTGACGCCCGTGGCGGTGACGGCGGCGGCGTCGGCCGCCACCACCCTGACCGTGGCCCAGGCGCTCGCCGCGCAGGACGGTCGCACGGCCGCCGTGACCGGCTACGTCATCGGCCAGCCGACCAGCGCCACGACGGTGCTCAGGTCCGGCTTCACCTCGGACACCGCGATCGCGATCGCCGACACGGCGGCCGAGACCGGCACGAGCAGGATGCTCTACGTCCAGGTCACCACCGCCTACCGGAGCACGTTCGGGCTGCTCACCAACCCGGGCCTGCGGGGCCAGCGGATCACCGCCACCGGCACGTTGACCGCCTACTTCAGCCACGGCGGCCTGAAGAACCCCACGGCGATGACCCTCGGCGGCACCGCACCCTCGCCGAGCCAGTCACCGACGCCGCTCCCCACCACTACCGCGCCCG
The DNA here is from genome assembly GCF_051386315.1 of Micromonospora sp. URMC 107. Taxonomy (NCBI): domain Bacteria; kingdom Bacillati; phylum Actinomycetota; class Actinomycetes; order Micromonosporales; family Micromonosporaceae; genus Micromonospora; species Micromonospora sp. URMC 107. The sequence goes on along the minus strand of NZ_JBPQTK010000005.1, from coordinate 80,118 downwards.
GCGGCGGGTACGACTCCACCTACTACGCCAACGCGATCGGCAAGTCCGGCACGGCCCTGCGCAGTTCGCTGCACTCCATCATCAAGGTGCAGACGAAGCTCTCCTACGACCAGGTGTGGGAGGCGCTGCGGGACACCGACCAGGACCCGGCCAACAGCAACAACGTCATCCTGCTCTACACCGGGCGGTCGCAGAGCAAGACCAGCAACGGCGGCGGTGTCGACGACTGGAACCGCGAGCACGTCTGGGCCAAGTCGCACGGCGACTTCGGCACGGCGACCGGTCCGGGCACCGACGTCCACCACCTGCGGCCGACCGACGTCTCGGTCAACTCGACGCGGGGCAGCAAGGACTTCGACAACGGCGGCAGCCCCGTCGCCGAGGCGCCGGGCTGCTACACCGACGCCGACTCCTGGGAGCCCCGCGACGCGGTCAAGGGCGACGTGGCCCGCATGATCATGTACATGGCGATCCGGTACGAGGGCACCGACGGCTGGCCCAACCTGGAGCTCAACCAGTCGGTCAACAACGGCACCGCCCCGTACCACGGCCGGATGTCGGTGCTGCTCCAGTGGAACCAGGCCGACCCGCCGGACGCGTTCGAGAAGCGTCGCAACCAGCGGATCTACGAGCGCTGGCAGGGCAACCGGAACCCGTTCGTCGACCACCCGGAGTGGGCGGGCGCCATCTGGGGCTGACCCGCCCCGCCCACGCGGCCGGTCCCCTCGCCCGGGGGCCGGCCGCGCCTCGCGGTGCGCCGCGCCGGGGTCGGTCAGCCGGCCGGCCCGGCGACCGCCACGGAGCGACCCGGCGGCTCCGGGACGAACGGCAGGCTCCTCGGCTCCACCGGCCGGGGTCCGCCGGCCGGATGCCGCCACAACCCGCGCTCACGCAGGATCGGCAGCACGCCCTCGCCGAACCAGTACGCCTCCTCCAGGTGCGGATGGCCGGAGAGGATGAACTCGTCCAGACCGAGCGCGTGGTACTCGGCGATCCGGTCGGCCACCTCCGTGTGGCTGCCCACGAGGGCGGTGCCGGCGCCGCCCCGGACCAGACCGAACCCGGCCCAGAGGTTGGGTGCGACCTCCAGTCCGTCGCGGGAGCCCCCGTGCAGGTCGAGCATCCGGCGCTGCCCCTCGGACTCGCTGCCGCGCAGCCCCTCCTGGGCCGCCCGCAGGTCGGACTCGGCGATGCCGTCGAGCAGGCGGCGGGCCTGCGCCCAGGCATCCTCGGCGGTGTCCCGGGTGATGACGTGCAGCCGGATGCCGAAGCGCAGCTCGCGGCCGGCCTCGGCGGCCAGCGTGCGGACCCGGTCGAGCTTGCCGGCCACCTGGGCCGGCGGCTCGCCCCAGGTCAGATAGACGTCGCTGTGCCGCACCGCCACCGGCAGCGCGGCGGCGGATGAGCCGCCGAAGTAGATCGGCGGGACCGGGTCGGGCAGCCGGTTCAGCCGCCCCTGCCCGATCCGCAGGTGCGCGCCGGTGTGGTCCACCGTCCCGCCGCGCCACAGCGCCCGCACGATGTGCAGGAACTCGTCGGTGCGCGCGTACCGGGCGTCCTTGTCCAAAAAGTCGCCGTAGGCACGCTGCTCCCGTGATTCGCCTCCGGTCACCACGTTCACCATCAGCCGGCCGCCGGAGAGCCGTTGGAACGTCGAGGCCATCTGCGCCGCCAGCGCGGGCGTGAGCAGGCCGGGCCGGAAGGCGACCAGGAACTTCAGCCGCTCGGTCACCTCGGTGAGCATCGCGGTGCTCAGCCAGGCGTCCTCACACCAGGCGCCGGTCGGGGTGAGCGCGCCGACGAAGCCGAGCTGCTCGGCGGTCCGCGCGATCTGGCCCAGGTAGGCGACCGTCGCCGGACGGGCGCCGCCGGCCGTGCCGATCGGCACGTCGTGGCCCCCGCCGACGATGTCCCGGCTGTCGCCGTAGGTGGGCAGGAACCAGTGGAAGGTGAGGGCCATCCGGATCTTTCCTCCAGTGCGCGGCGGGAAGCGGGTGGGGCGGGGCACGCGGCGGACAGCCGGTGTCAGGCAACGAAATCGTGGAAGAACAGCGACGCCAGCCCGAGCGCCAGGGCCAGGTTGAACACGGTGGCCCCGGCGAAGACCGCGACGGGCCGCCACCCGGCCTCCCGCAGCGAGGCCACCCGGACCTCCAGGCCGATGCTGACGAAGGCCAGGATCAGGAACCAGACCCGCAGGTCGTTGACGACGGCGATGGTGGCCTTGCCGTCCGCCCCCGCCGCGTCCAGGTACCAGGTGGCGATCACCGAGGCGGCGACGAAGCCGAGGACGAACTTCGGGAAGCGGCGCCACAGCTCCCCCACGCCGGGCCGGGCGGCCCCCGGCTGGCGTTCCACCCGCAGCGTGAAGTACGCGGTGAGGGCCACCGCCACCACGCCCATCAGGGCGTTCTGGGTGACCTTGACGATGCTGGCGATCTGCAGCGCCTCCTCCCCGGCCAGCGCCCCGGCCGCGGTGACCGCCGCCGTGGTGTCGATGTTGCCGCCGATCCACGCGCCGGCCACCGCGTCGGAGAGCCCGAGCAGGTCGGCCAGCCACGGCAGGATGAAGATCGACGGCAGGGCGAAGACGATGACCAGGCTGGCCGTGTAGGCGAGTTGCTCGCGGCGGGCCCGCACCGCGCCCGCGGCGGTGATCGCGGCGCTGACCCCGCAGATCGACACCGCCGAGGCGAGCAGGGCCCGCAGCTTGTCGTCGAGCCCGAGCCGGCCGGCCAACCACCAGGTGAACAGGAACACCCCGCTGATCAGCAGGATCGCCTGGGCGATCGCCGGGCCGGCGGCGCCGGCGATCACCGCCAGGTTGATCGACGCGCCGAGCAGCACCAGGCCGGTCTTGATGAAGAACTCGGTACGGAACGCGGCGGCGATCCGGTCGCGCAGCCCGAGCTGGGTGACCGCGACGTTGCCGAGCAACCCGAGCAGGATCGCGTAGACGGGATACTCGACGGCCGCGGCGACGTCCTCGACGGCGCTGCCCTCGGCCCAGGCGGGGACGTTCTGCTCCAGGAAGCGGGTGAGCGCCGCGAGGGCCAGCACCACGAGCAGGCCCAGCCCCGTCCAGGCCCAGAGTGGTCCGGACCGGACGGTGGCCGTGGGCGGGGTGGGGACCGGTTCGTCGACCGGCGCGGCGGTGCCGGTGGCGGCGTCCTGCCCGGCGGCCGCCAGGGCGCCGGAACGCACGGAGTCCTGCCCGGCGGCCATCAGGGCACCAGCCCGGCGGGAACGGCACCGACCAGCACCAGACCGATCAGCACGAGACCGAGGACGGTGGCGGCCCAGTCCTCGTTGAACGCGAGCCGGGACTCGTCGGCGGTGGGTGGGGTCGGGGGTGACGGATCACTGCTCATGACGTTCCTTCGAGAGGCGGTCGACCGTGCGCGGGCAGGGTCGACGGAAGAAAGGGGCGCGGGCGTGCCGCGGGAGAGGGCGGATGATCCCCGAGCCGGCGCGCGGCGGGGAGTGCGTGGGCGACGCCTCGGGCGGGCTCGGCGGCCGTCCCCGGATCGGGGCCGGCGACGCCGGGACGCCTCGGATCGGGTGCACGCCGGGTCAGGCGGCCGGGGCATCGTCGGTCTGCGCCCCGGTCGGGCGGCCGGGGTGGCGGAACCGCCCGGTCAGGCCGTCGGCCGGCCGGGACAGAGCTGCGAGGCGACCCGCATCAGGTCGACGACCCGGCGGGAGGTGAGCAGCGGTGTGGCCGGCATGGATCCATTTTCCTACTAAGGCAGTAGGAATACAAGCCCCCTCCGCCCTCCGCGGCCGGCGTGGGTGCGCCGCTCAGCGACGGCGGGCGTACGCCAGCGGCAGCGGGCTCGGCTGGCCGCTCCACGTGCCGGTCAGCACCGCGCCGTCCGACGCGGTGCCGCCGTCGAGGCGGCGCACGACGGCCAGTTCCACGGAATCGGTGACGATGAGGGTGAGGTCGTCCTCCACCACGCGGCGCACCGCGCCGACGGGCGGGACGTCGGCGCCCCGGGTGCCGCTGCCGGCGATGGCCATCGTCGGCTCGCGGTGCTCCCGCCGGCCGTCGACCTCGAAGTACTCCTCCGCCTGCCCGGCGTCGGCGAGGACGGCCGCCGCCAGCGTCGCGGCGTATACGGGATCCGCGCACGCGTCGTAGACCCAGCGGCGGCCGAGCACGGAGTGCTCGGTGGTGCCGACGAGCCAGTCGTCGCCGCCGTCCAGGGGTGCGTCGCGGTAGGTGAGCGGGACCTGGTGGATCGGCCCGTCGCCCGCCCGGAGGAGCAGCGTCTCCACGCCGACGGCACCGGCCGGGTCGTCGAACCGGTAGGCCGCCACGCGCTCGACGTCACCGTCGGCCGGCCCCTGGTACCACGGCCGGCCGGGCAGCCACGCCGCCAGGAGTGCGAACTTCGTGGGGTGCATCGTCGCCCGGTGCAGCAGCGCCATACGTCGCATCGTAGGGGCACGGCCGTGCCCCGCGCTGACCCGACCGCGCCCGGCGGCCCGGGTGGGCCGGTTGTCAGGGCCCCGCCTGGCCCGGCTCCTCGTCGGCGGCCGCGGCGAGGATGGCGACGAAGCGGTCGCACCAGGCCGCCACCGTCGCCCGCTCGAACAGGTCCGTGGAGTACTCCACGACGCCCCGCAGGCCGCCCTCGTGCGGGGTGAGGATCGTGGCGTAGTCGCGGCGCGCGCAGGCCAGCCCCTGGTCGGTGGCGCGCGCCACGATCCCCGGCAGCCGCACGTCCGGCATGCCCGGATTCCAGCCGAACAGCATCGTGGCGACCGGTGGCGGCATGCCGACCCGCCAGCCCGGGTCGAGGGCCGCGTACACCTCGGCCAGGGGCGCCGGCTGGTGCCGGATCGCGTCGAGGAACGCCTGGGCCGTGCCGGCCACCAGCTCCGGAAGGGACGCCGCGCGGTCCAGCGGTGGCCGCAGCAGCAGCGGGCTGGTGAACAGGCCCACGACCGACTCGTCCTCGCGGTTGTCGCGGTGGGCGTACGGGCAGGCGAGCAGCACGTCACCGACGCCGGTGCGTTCGCGCAGGAGCAGCGCGTACCCGCTGGCCAGGACGGGGAACAGGGTCGTGCCGCAGCGCTCGGCGAGGCCGGTCAGGCGGTCGGTCAGCTCGCCCGGGACGTCGAAGGTGAACTCGCTGCCCCGACCGGAGAGCCGCGCCGGCCGAGGGCGGTCCGTCGGAAGCGACAGCGTGCGGGGCGCCCCGGCGAGCTGGTCCCGCCAGTACCGCAGGACGGCCGGCGAGACGGCGGCCGCCCGCTGCCGGCGCGCGTAGTCGACGTAGCGTGCCGTGGGCGCGGCGGGAACCGCACCCGGGCCGACCTCGGCGGCGTAGCCCCTGCCCAGCTCGTCGAGCAGCTGGAGCATCGACCAGCCGTCACCGCACAGGTGGTGCACCACGAACATCAACACCCAGGCGTCGTCGCCCAGCCGCGCCAGGCGGGCCCGTAGCCACCGTCCCGTGTCGTCCGGGAAGGGCTCGCGGCCGGTCCGCACACACCACCGCTCGACCTCGTCGGCGGCGAGGTCGCGCACCGGCAGCCTCCCCGGCCGCGCCGCGAGCACCTCCTGGACCAGCTCACCGTTCCGTTGCACCAGGCGGGTGCGCAGCGCCTCGTGCCGGGCGACCAGGCCGTCGACCGCCCGTTCCAGGGCCGGCACGTCGAGCCGACCGGTGAGCGTCACCCGTACCGCCATGTGCGCGGCCGACGGGTCGGGTGCCTGCCGCTGGCGGTGCCACATCAGTTCCTGCTGGTGGGTCGCGGGCGCCCGGTCCACGACGTCGCCCGGGGCCGGGTCGCGGTCCACGATCTCCGCCCCGCCGTCCACGGTCAGGTCCCGCGCCATCGCCCGGATGCCCGGGCTGCGCAGCACCCCGTCCGTGCCGACCCGCACGTCCAGCAGGTCGGTGAGCCGGTTCGCCAGCCGCACCGCCGCCAGGGAGTGACCGCCCGCGGCGAGGAAGGGGACGTCCACGGGCAGCCGGGCGACCCCGAGCTCGGCGCACCAGGCATCGTGCACGAGCTGCTCCAGGGCCGTACGAGGCCGGTCGTCGCCACCGGTCACGGCGGGTGCCGGCAGCCGGGACCGGTCCACCTTGCCGTTGTCCGTGGTGGGCAGGGCGTCCAGCAGCACCCAGGCCCGGGGCACGAGGTGTGCGGGGAGCCGCTCGGCCAGCCCGGCGGCAAGTCGGTCGGCGCGGGTCGCCGCCGGTCCCCCGTCGTCGTCCGCCACGACGTACGCGGCGAGGTACGGCTCGTCGCCCCGGTCGTGCCGGGCGACGACGGTGGCCTGGCGCACCCCGGGCAGCAGCGCCAGCTGCGCGGCGGACTCGCCGGGCTCGGTCCGCTGTCCGCCGATCTTGACCTGGTCGTCCACCCGGCCGACGAACTCGAGGGTCCCGTCGCCACGTTCCCGGACCAGGTCCCCGGTGCGGTAGACCCGCGCCCCGGGCAGACCGGGGTCGGGCAGGAAGGCGGCGGCGGTCGCCGCGGGCCGGTCGAGGTAGCCCCGGGCCACGCCGGCCCCACCCACGTACAGCTCCCCGACCGCCCCCCGTGGCACCGGCAGGCCCGAGTCGTCCAGCAGGTACAGGCGACGGTTGTCGACCGGGACGCCGATGTCGACCGGCCCCGGGTCCCCCGCCCGCACCGGGCCCGCCGTGGTGACGATGCTGCTCTCGGTCGGACCGTAGGCGTTGATCACCTCGGCCGGGAAGCCGGCGGGCGGTCGACGCCGGAGCTGGCTGCCGCCCACGACGAGGGTGCGTGGGGCGCGGGCCGGCAGCGGAAGGGCGAAGACCAGTTCGGCGAGCGGCGCCGACAGGAACGCCACCGTGACGCCCCCGCGGGACCACTCCTCGACGAGCGCCGCGGGGTCGGCCCGCGCCTTCTCCGGTACGAGATGCACGGTGGCGCCGGCGGCGAGCGCCGGATATATCTCGGCGAGGTTCGCGTCGAAGCCGAGTCCGAGCGCGTGGCCGACGGTGTCGGCCTCGGTGAGGGCGAGGGCCCGCACGTGCCAACCGACGGTGTCCACGGCGGCCCGGTGCGGCACCAGGACGCCCTTCGGCCGCCCGGTCGAGCCGGACGTGTGCACGCACCAGGCCACCTGCTCCGCCGCCGGCACCCGGTCCGGAGCCGGCAGGTGCGGGTCACCGGGATCCTCCACCCGCAGGCAGACCGCGTCCGTCGGCGGCTCCACGTCCCTCGTGGTGACCAGCAGCCGGGCGCCACTGTCGGCGAAGAGGGCGGCCACCCGCGCGGCGGGCAGCCGTGGGTCGAGGGGGAGGAAGCCGGCGCCGGCGATCAGCACGGCGAGCTGGGCGGCGATCAGCTCCGGTCGGCGCGGCAGGAGCACCGCGACGAGGTCGTCGGGCACGACGCCCGCCGCGGCGATCCGGCGGGCGAGCAGGTCGGCCCGCTCCCGCAGTTCGCGGTACGTCCACCGGGTCGTCCCGCACACCACCGCGACGGCGTCCGGGGTACGGGCCGCCTGCCGCAGGAACAGCTCGTGCAGCCGGGCGTCGCCGACGGGCGTTCGCGGCCCGTGCAGGCGATCGGCGGAGTCGTCCAGGTACGCCGCCAGAGCGGACAGCGGCTCGTCGGGCTCCCGGGTCGCCCGGTCGAGCAGCCGTTCGACGTAGTCCAGCAACCGCCGTACGGTCGCCCGGTCGAACACGTCGGTGCGGTACTCGACGTGGCAGCGCACGGTGTCGCCGTGCGACAGGTGGACGACCAGGTCGACCGGGGCCTTGTCCAGGCCCACCGGGATCGGCTCGGCGGTGACTCCCGGCAGGTCGAACAGGAACGCCGGGGCGCCGCGCTCGTACTCCACGACCACGTCGAAGAGCGGGTGGCGACCGGCCTCCCGGTTCGGGGCGAGCGCGCGGACGAGGTCGTCGAACTCGACATCCGCGTGCTCGTACGCCTCCGTCGAGCGGTACTGGATCCGGGCGAGCAGCTCCCGGAAGGTGGGGTCACCGGCGAGGTCCAGCCGCAGCGGCACGGTGTCGACGAAGAACCCGATCAGACCTTCGGAATCCTGGTCGCGACCGCTCATGCCGGTGCCGAGCACCAGGTCCGGTTGGCCGCTGAGCCGGAACAGGGCCACCCCGATCGCGCTGAGCAGGGTGGTGAACGGGGTGACCCGCTCGGCGAGCGCGAGCCGCCGGATCCGTTCGGTCAACTCCACCGGGAGTTCCGCGAGGAGGCTCTCACCGGCGGCCGAGACGGTGGCCGGCCGCTGCCGGTCCGAGGGCAGGACGAGGGTGGGCGGCAGCGGGTCGAGCAGGTCGAGCCAGTACGCCAGGCTCCTGCCCGCCCCCTCCCGGTCCGACCGGGCAGCCGCCCGGGCCAGTTCCGGGTAGGTGACCGGTAGCGGGGGCAGCGCGGCCGTCGTGCCGGTCGCACGGGCCCGGTAGCACGCACCGACCTCGCGGGTCAGGATCGCGTGCGAGCCGCCGTCGGTGGCCAGGTGGTGGAACGACATCACCAGCACGTGGTGTGTCGGGGAGAAGCGCAGCAGCTCGCAGGCGAAGACCGGTCCCTCGACGAGGTCGAACACCCGCGCGCTCTCCCGGGCCATCGCCGCCCGCACCACGGCGTCCTCGTCGGCGCCGGAGTGGTCCCGCACGGGGAGGTCCACCGTCGTCGTCGGCCGGACGACCTGGCAGGGTTGCCCGTCGACCTCGCGGTAGGTCGTCCGCAGTGGCGCGTGCCGGTCCACGACGTCCTGCAACGCCCCGCGCAGCAAGCCCGGGTCGAGCGCGCCGCACAGCCGCACGGCCGCTCCCTCCGTGTAGGCGGGGGTGCCCGGGTACGCCTGCTCGATGAGCCAGAGCCGCCGCTGGCCGGGCGTCAGCGGCGCGGTCTCGACGGCCGTCGGCGCGCCGCTCCCGACGACCCCCGGCGCCGCCAGCCCGACGGCGGCCGGCACCGCAGCCGGGGCCGGTCGGCGGGGCGTGGCCCGCCGCAGCGCGTCGATGACCGGCAGTCCGTCCCGCACGGCCCGCGCGGGCAGACCGAAGTCGACGAAGCAGGCGATCTCGTCGGCGCCGGCGTCGAGGACCGCGTCGAGCACCGGCCGGCAGCTCTCCGGCGAGCCGATCAGGGCTCGCTGCTCGCAGTACCGCTGGTAGGCGCGGGACAGCACGAACCGGAGGTCCTCGTCGGGGGTGTCGGCGAGGTCGACGTTCATGCCCAGGCTGTCGACCACCTGCCCGAGCAGGCTCAACGAGGAGCGCAGGTAGGCGCAGAACGGCTCGAACGCCACGGCGCGCGCCTGCTCGGCGTCGTCGCCCAGGTAGGTGTGCAGCAGCACGACCACCCGCCCCGCGGCGGGGTCGAGGCCGTGTTCGGCCCGGGCACGCCGGTACAGCGCGACGTTCTCGGCCAGCCTGGCGACGTCCTGGGTCATCAGGTTGGTGACCACCCCGAGGCCGTGGCGGGCCGCCTCCCGGTAGCTGTCCGGGTTGCCGACGATCGCCGTGAAGGCCGGCGGTTCCGCCTGCACCGGACGGGGGAACAGGCGGACGTCGACGTCCTCCCCGCTGCCCGACCGCGCGGTGATCGCCTCACCGCGCCAGAGCCGCCGTACGGTGTCGAGGTTGTCGTACATCACCTGCTTGTGGCGGCGGTAGTTCTCCGGGTAGAAGACGAAGTCGTTGGCGTGCCAGCCGGGTGCGCACCCGAGCCCGACCCGGCCCCCGGAGAGGTTGTCCACCATGGACCACTCCTCGGCGACCCGGACGGGGTGGTGCAGGGGCAGCACCACCGAGCCGGCGTTGAGGCGCAGCCGGCGGGTCCGGGTCGCGAGGGCTGCGGCGAGCACCGACGGGTTGGGAAAGAGCCCGCCGAAGGAGTGGAAGTGCCGCTCGGGCAACCACACGGCGTGGAAGTCGTGGGTGTCGGCGAACTCGGCGGCCTCGATGATGGTCCCGTAGGCGTCGTCCCGGGCCTGGTCGGGGTAGTCGCCGAAGAAGTAGAGGCTGAAGTCGACGGTGTCCGACGTGCCGGCGGCCGACGTGGCCGGCGCCGGCCGCGTCGGCGGCTCGGGGGCGGGGGCCGCACCGCCGTCGCCGGCGCTGGTGCTCGTCCCACCGCCGCCGCCGAGGAGGGCGAGCTGCTCGCGCATCAGGTCCAGTTGGCGGTGCACGATCGTGACGAGGTCGGCCGACACGTCCCGGGGCGCGCCGACCGGACCGGGCGGCACCGCCGACGCGGCGGGCACGGGAGCCGACGCGGCGGGCACGGGAGCCGACGCGGCGGGCCGGCCGGTGGGCGGGGCCGGCGGAGGCGGCACGCCGACCGGGGCGCCGCGGGTCACCACCTCGGCGAGCCGGCGGGGAGTGTCGACGGTGGCGAACAGGTCCCGGACCGGAACCCGCACCCCGAACGCGCGGTCGATCTCCCGGGACATGGTGATCAGGAGCAGCGAGTCGGCACCGAGGCCGAGGAAGGTCTGGTCCGGCTCGACCTCACCCACGTGCAGTCCCAGCCGCTCGGCCGTCAGCGCCCGGATGCGGGCGAGCACGTGATCGGCTCCGGCGTCGTGCCCGACTGGCTGCCGGGGCGGTTCCGGCTCGACGGCCACCGGCGAGCCGGCCACCCCGGACGCGGCGGCCACCCCGGGCGCGACGGGCGCGACGGCCTCCCCGGGCGCGGAGACCCAGAATCGCCGGCGCTGGAACGGATAGGCCGGCAGTGGCACCGCCCGGCCGCCGCAGCCGGCGGTGAGCGCGGCCCAGTCGACCGGGAACCCCGCCACGTACAGCTCGGCGACGGCTCGCCACAACCCGTCGACCGGTGGGGTGTCACGACGCTGCGACGGCACCCACCGCAGGTGGGATCCCGTGGCGCGGGCGATGCCGGTCAGCGTCCCGTCCGCGCCCGCCTCGACGACCGATCGCACGCCCTGCTCGCCGAGGGTGGCCACGGCGGCGCTCCAGGCGACCGGCTCGCGCGCCTGCCGGCACAGGTGGTCGGCGTCCGGCAGCCAGCCGGGCGGGCGTACCCGCCCGTCCAGGGTGCTGATCAGGGGCAGGCGGACGGGGGCGAACTCCACCTCCCCGATCACCCGGCGGAGCCGGTCCAGGACCGCGTCCACCCCGGTCGAGTGGAACGCCCGGTCGACCGGGAGCGGGCGGGTCGCCACGCCCCGCTGGCCGGCTGCCCGGGCGACCGCCGCCAGGGCCTCGGGGGAGCCCGCGAGCACGTGGTGTTCCGCCCCGTTGCGGGCGGCGATCTCCGCCGCCGACCCGCGCAGCAGGTCACCGACCGTCGCCTCGTCCGCCAGCACCGCGAGCATCGCGCCGGGTGGCAGCGCGTCCCGCATGAGGATGCCCCGGTGGGTGGCCAGCCCGACCGCGTCGGCCAGGCTCAGCGCACCGGCCACGACCAGGGCTGCATACTCCCCCACGCTGTGCCCCAGGACGACGTCCGGCGTCAGCCCCCACGACCGCCACAGCTCGGCGAACGCCACGGCGGTGACCACCAGCGCCGGCTGGGCGACGTCCGTCGGGAGCCCCCTGTCGCCGGGACGCTCCCGCAGCCGGGCGACGAGGTCGCCACCGGTCGCCCGGCGGTACGCGTCGGCCCCCTCGTCCAGCACGTCCCGGGCGACCGGGAACCGGTCGGCGAGCTGGAGGACGACGCAGCGGCGGTCGCCCTGCCCGGGAAAGGCCAGCGCGACCGGAGTGCCGTCCCCGGGCTCCGTCCGGCCGGCCAGCACGTCGCCCGCCGCGCCCGTCGCGACGTACCGGTCGAGGCCCTCGGCCAGCGCGGCGGCGGAGGCGCCGAGCGCGACCAGGCGGTGCCGGAAATGGCGTCTGCGCCGACCGGCGCTGGTGACCAGGTCGGCCACGGACAGCCCGGGATCCTTCCGGAGCAGGTCGCGGTGGCGGACGGCCAGCTCCGCCAGCGCCGCCGGGTCGGCCGCCGACAGCGGCAGCAGTGCCGGCGCGGGGTTAGCCGGCGGCCCGTCCGACCGACGTGGATCCGCCTGGGGCGGCTCCTCGACGATCACGTGGGCGTTGGTGCCGCCCACCCCCAGCGCGCTGACCGCCGCCCGGCGCGGCCGGAGGTCCGCCGGCCAGTGGGTGGCACGGGTGGTCACCGTGAAGGGGCCGGCGGCGAGGTCGATCGCCGGGTTCGGCCGGACGAAGTTGATCTGCGGGGCGACCCGGCCGGAACGCACGGTCAGGATCGCCTTGACCAGGCCGGCCATGCCCGCGCAGCTGTCCAGGTGACCGATGTTCGCCTTGACCGAGCCGAGGAACGGCCGGCCGCCGGCGTACACCTCGGCGAGGGCGTGGTGCTCCACCGGATCGCCCAGGGCGGTGCCCGTGCCGTGCGCCTCGACGTACCCGACCGACTCCGCGGGGATCCGCGCGGCGGCCAGCGCCCGCCGGGCGACGTCGACCTGGCCGGCCACCCCGGGCGCGGTGAAGCCCACCTTGCCGGCGCCGTCGTTGTTCACGGCCGAACCGATGATCACCGCGTGTACGGGATCCCCGTCGGCGAGGGCCCGGTCGAGCGGCTTCAGCACCACGGCGGCGACCCCGTTGCCGCCGACCGTTCCGTCGGCGTCGACGTCGAAGGGCCGGCACCGACCGCTCGCCGACAGGATCGATCCCGGGGTGTGCCGGTAGCCCGTCACCTGCGGCACGTGCACGGCCACCGCGCCGGCGACAGCCTGGTCGGCCTCGCCGTCGAGCAGCGCCCGCACCGCCAGGTGCACCGCCACGAGCGAGGTCGAGCAGGCGTTCTGCACGTTGATCGCCGGTCCCGTCAGTCCCAGCCGGTACGCCACCCGGGTGGCCAGGAAGTCCGGCTGGTTGCCCAGCGCGACGCCGATGGAGTCGGCCGGATCGTCGGATCCGGCCCGGTGCCGAAGCTGGCGGAGGTAGGTGTGGTGCGGGTAGAGGTTCATTCCGCTGCCGGCGTAGAGGCCGGTCCGCAGGCCCTGCCCGTCACCCGGGTGCCCGGCGTCCTCCAACGCCTGGTGACAGGTCTCCAGGAACAGCCGGTGCTGCGGGTCGAGCAGTTCCGCCTCCCGGGCGCTGATCGAGAAGAAGCCCGCGTCGAAGGCGGCGATGTCGTCGTCGAGGACGCCGCTGGCCGCCACGAAGTCGGGGGCGTCCACGGCGTCCCGCGGGGTTCCGGCCGCGACGAGTTCGTCCGGCGTGAAGACCCGGACGCTCTCCACTCCGGCGGTCAGGTTCGCCCAGTACTCGTCGACCGTGCGCGCTCCCGGAAACCGGACCGCCATGCCGATCACCGCGATGCGTCGGTCCCGTGCCGGTCCGCCGGCGGACTCCGCCGCCGGCGTGGCCGCCGGGGCGGCGAGGTGCGCGCTGAGCGCGTCGACCGTCGGGTGGGCGAAGAGCACCGGTTGCGGGATCCGGCGGTCCAGCGCCCGCTCCAGGCGGGCCCGGAGCCGGACGATCTCGACCGAGCCGATGCCGAGTTCGTAGAACGGACGCGCCGGGTCGACCTGGCCACCGGTCAGGTCACCGACGATGCCGGTCAGCAGGGCGCGGAGCTCCGCCCGGCCCGGCCCGGCCGCGCGCGCCTCGGGGGCCGCCCGCCGCCCGTCCTCTTCCCGCTGCGGCGACCGGTCGGCCGGGCAGCGCCGGACCAGCTCCGCGCGCCGGATCTTCCCGCCGGTGGTACGCGGGAACTGCTCCGCGGCGAGCGACAGCACCCGCGCGGGCACGACCTGCCAGCGTCGGGCCACCGCCGCCCGCACCGCCTCGGCCACCCCGGTCCGGGGCGCGTCGGCGTCGTCGTCGGGCACGTAGAAGATCACCAGCGACTCGGTGCCGGTGCGGGGCTCGGGTACGCCCACGGCGGCCACCAGGCCGCGCCGTACCCCGTCCACCTCCCCCGCCACCTGCTCGACCTCGTGGCAGGGCAGGTTGTGCCCGTTGAGGATGATCATGTCCTTCGCCCGGCCGGTGATGGCGATCCGGCCGTCCCGCATGAAGGCAAGGTCGCCGGTCTCCAGCCAGCCGTCGCCGTCCGGGAAGGCCAGGCGGGTCGCCTCCGGGTCGGCGAGGTACCCGGGCGTGACCCGCGCCGACGAGACCTGGAGCCGGCCGATGCGGCCCTCGGGAAGCACCGCCCCGGCGGCGTCGACGATCCGCAGGGTGGCGCCGGGTGCGGGCCGCCCGACGGAGAGGAACTCGGTGACGTCGGCCGGGTCGTCGTCCTCGGCGTACTCCAGGTCGCCGCCCAGGCTCGCCGTACGGACCCGGAGGCGGGTGCCGGGCTCGGCGAACGAGGCGAAGGTGATCCCCGTGCAGGTCTCCGACATGCCCCAGGCCGGCGTCATCGCCTCCGCCGGCACCCCGGTGGCGGCGACGAACGCCTCGAAGGTCTCCGGCAGGCACTGCTCGCCGCCGCTGACCATGCGGCGCACCCCGCCGAGGTCCCACCGTCGGCCGGGGGCCCGGGCGACCGCGTCGGCCACCAGCCGCAGGCCGAAGTTCGGTGCCCAGCTGTGCGTGACCCGGTGCCGCCGCATCAGCTCCAGCCACCGCAGCGGGTCGTCGAGCACCCGCTCGGTGGCGACGTGCACGGACGTGGTGCCGAGGAAGACGCCGCCGAGATGGTAGAGCAGCAGGCCGGCGACGTGGTCCAGCGGCAGCCAGTTGAGCAGGACGTCCCGCGGGCCGATGTCGAGCATCGTCCGGGCGCCCACGGCGTACTCCGAGAGCCCCCGGTGGGTCAGCGGGATCACCTTCGGCCGGCCGGTGCTGCCCGAGGAGAGTTGCAGCAGCGCCACCGACTCCGGATCGGTGACCGTCACGACATCCACCACCTCCGGGTCGGGTGCGGAAGCGGCGGAAAGGTCGGAAGCGGCCGGCGCGGTCAGCTCCGGCACCGCGACCACCCGGTCGCGCAGCGGCAGCCGGGCCAGCGCGTCGAGGTCCTCCGGCCCGGCCAGCACCACGGGCTCCCCCAGCGTCCGCCAGGCGTGCACGAGGGCGGCGGCGGTGGGGTTGTCCGCGTCGTACCCGGTGGGCGCGCCGACGGTGAGCGGCACGATCCCGCCGAGGACGCAGCCGAAGAAGGTCGACCAGTACCGCTCGCCCGAGGTGATCCGCAGAATGACGGGGGAGCCCCACCCCAGGCCGTGGGCCCGCAGACCGGTCAGCGCCGCGCGCGCCCTGGCGAGCAGTTGCCCGTGGTCGACGAACTCCTCGCGCCCGTCGGCATCCACGATCCGGATGCCCGTGCGCGGATGGTGCCGGGCGGCCCACAGCAGTGCCTCGTCCAGGGTGCGGGGATGGCCGACGGGGCCGGGCAGGTCCCCGCCGTGGCTGACGGCGGCGGGGCGACCGGCGGACGGCACGGACTTCACGGGGCCACCTCGGCTTCTTTCGTGAGCTGTCGGTGCGGGCGATGCGCCGACGAACGGGCGTGGGAGACGAGGAAGGCGACGGCGGCGGCGAACGCCAGGCCGTGCGCCAGTGCGACCACCGGCAGCGGCGACAGCCGTTCGAGCGCGAAGGCGCTGACGATCATGCCGATGCCGAACCCCGCGTTCTGCGCGGCGCTGGCCAGGCCGAAGAGTTGCGGCAGACGGGAGGATCCGACGGTCTGCAACCGGGTGGTGTAGCTGATCTCGGCGTAGCCGTCCGCCATGCCGGCGGCCAGCGCCAGCACGACCACCGCCCAGATCGGGGGCCCCGCGAAGGCGAGCACGAACAGCAGCGACATCGCGCAGGTGGCGACGCCGAAGGCCCTCGGCGATCCCGGGCGGGAGGCTCCGGCGGCCCGCCGGGCGCACCACCGGCCGGCGGCGAGACTGCCGACCGCCCAGGGCGTGGTGAACAGGGCGGCGAACGCGGCGGGGGCGTCGGGCCAGGCCAGGTTCGCGTACACCGGAAGTCCCACGTTGTGCGAGGCGGACCCGAACGCGTCGGCGGACCGCACCGCGATCATGGCCAGGATCACGGGGGCGATCGAGGGCAGGAGGCGACGGAGCCCCGACCCGCGGTGAGAGCCCCCGGCGGGCCGCCCGGGGGCGCGGCTGCCCACCACGCGCCAGGCGCGCACCGCGGACAGCAGCAGTGCGGAGAGGGCGAACGATGTCGCGTCGAGCAGGAACGCGGCGTGGTAGCCGAACAGGGTCACGAGGATTCCCGCGCTGCCGAAGCCCAGCAGCATGGCCACCGAGCGGGCCGCCACCAGGTTCGCGTTGGCCCGGGCCAGGTCGTCCGGGCCGACCAGCTCGGGCAACCCGCTGCGCAGCGCGACCATCCACAGCGTCTGGCTCCCGCCGATGACCACGGCCAGCGCGAACAGCACCGCCGGTCGGGCGGCGGAGGGCGCCGCGACCAGCAGCACCAGCGCACCCGCCGCCAGCAGGTCGCCGCCGATCATGAGCCTGGCCCGCGGATACCGGCCGACCAGCATGCCGGCGACCGGTCCGGTCAGGACGCCGGCGCCCAGGCGGACGGCCATGAAGATCCCGGTGGACACGGCGGAGCCCGTGATCTCCAGCGCGAACAGCCCCAGCGCCACCATGTTCAGGAAGCTGCCGTACGTGGAGACGGCGTGCGCGGCGACGACGAGACGAAGCGGACGTGCCGAAGGACCCCCTGTTGATCGCACCTGTCGAGATCCGCCCCGGTCATGATCGTGTGTGGAGCGCCGATCATGCCACCGCACGTGGAGGCATCTCAATACGTCGAAGGACCGCGGCGGGCGGAGGGCCGACCCCGGCCTTGCCGGCCGGACGGGCGTGTGGTTGGTTTCGGGGCGGGCCAGATCAGCAGCACAGCGAGGAGACGCGCGTGGACGACCCGGTTCTCGTCGAGCGGGACGGTCCCGTGGAAACGTGGACGCTCAACCTGCCGGAGGCCCGCAACCCCATCTCCGGCGACGACGTGGTCGACGCGCTGGTCGCCCTAGTCGACGCGGTCAACGCCGACCGGACGGTCCGGGCGGTCATCCTGACCGGCGCCGGCAGCGCCTTCTCGGCCGGCGGCAACGTCAAGGACATGGCGGACCGGGTCGGTCTCTTCGGCGGCGCCCCGCACGAGCTGCGCGACGGCTACCGCCGCGGCATCCAGCGGATCCCCCGCGCGATGTACGCGTGCGACGTACCGCTGATCGCGGCGGTGAACGGGGCGGCGGTGGGCGCCGGCTGCGACCTGGCGCTCATGTGCGACCTGCGGATCGCCTCGGAGCGGGCGTTCTTCGCGGAGAGCTTCGTCAAGCTCGGCATCATCCCCGGCGACGGCGGCGCCTGGCTGCTCCCCCGCGCCGTCGGCGCCGCCCGGGCCGCCGAGATGGCGCTGACCGGGGACCGGGTCGACGCGGCGACCGCCCTCGAGTGGGGGCTGGTCTCCCGGGTCGTGCCGCACGAGGAGCTGCTCACCGAGGCGCGCCGGCTGGCCGACCGGGTGGCGGCGAACCCTCCGCACGCCGTACGGATGGCCAAGAAGCTGCTGCGCGAGGCCCAGCACCAGAGCCTCGACAGCATCCTGGAGCTCTCCGCCGCGATGCAGGCGCTGGCGCACCAGACCCGGGACCACGACGAGGCGGTCCGGGCCTTCCTCGATCGGCGCGAACCGCACTTCACCGGGGAGTGAGCGGGCCGCCCGGGCGGTGACGACCCCGCCGCCGGAGCTGGCCGTCCGCCGGCCGCGTCGCGTGCGGCGGCCCGCCGCCGGGGCCCGGGAGCCGCGTCGCTCCCGGGCCGGTCGACCGCCGACGGCTCAGCGCTGGACGCGCGCGCCGGCGCCCCGGACGAGCGCCTCGACCTCGCGGAGGCTGGCCATCGAGGTGTCGCCGGGCGTGGTCATCGCCAGGGCGCCGTGCGCCGCGCCGTACTCGACGGCCGTGGCCAGGTCACCCTTCTCCAGCAGGCCGTAGATCAGGCCGGAGGCGAAGCTGTCGCCGCCGCCGACCCGGTCCATGATCTCCAGGCCGGGCCGGTGGGTCGCCTCGGCGAACCGCCCGTCGGCCCAGGCGATCGCGCCCCAGTCGTTGACGGTGGCGGTGCGCACGGTACGCAGGGTGGTGGCGACGACCTTGAAGTTGTCGTACTCCCTGGTGGCCGCCTCGATCATCCGCTTGAAGTTGGCCACCTCCAGCTCAGCCAGCGAGGCGTCGGTGTCGGGCACCTCGAAGCCCAGCGAGGCGGTGAAGTCCTCCTCGTTGCCGATCATCACGTCGACGTAGCGGGCCAGCCGGCGGTTGACCTCCCGCGCCCGTTCCTGCCCGCCGACCGCCTTCCAGAGGCTGGGCCGGTAGTTCAGGTCGTACGACACGACGGTGCCGTGCCGGGCGGCGGCGGCCATCGCCGCCTCCATCGTCTCCGGGGTGGTCTCGGACAGGGCGGCGTAGATGCCGCCGGTGTGCAGCCACCGCACCCCCAGCGTGCCGAACAGGTGGTCCCAGTCCACCTGGTCGGCCCGGAGCTGGCTGGCGGCGCTGTGGCCGCGGTCGGAGGTGCCGACGGCGCCCCGGACGCCGAAGCCGCGCTCGGTGAAGTTGAGGCCGTTGCGGACGGCGCGGCCGACCCCGTCGTAGGGCAGCCAGGTCACCAGTGAGGTGTCCACCCCACCCTGGAGCACGAGGTCCTCCAGCAACCGGCCCACCTCGTTGTCGGCGAACGCGGTGACCACGGCGGTCCGCAGCCCGAAGCAGCGGCGCAGGCCGCGGGCCACGTTGTACTCGCCGCCGCCCTCCCAGGCGCGGAAGGTGCGGGCCGTGCGCACCCGGCCCTCGCCCGGGTCGAGCCGCAGCATGATCTCGCCCAGGGAGACCAGGTCGTAGCGGCACTCGCCGGCCGGACGGATCGACAGCATGGCTCAGGCCTCCGCGCTGGGTCGGGCGGCCTCGACGGCCGCGGCGGTGCGGGTGGCGACCTCGTCCCAACGCCCGGCGGCGATCAGGTCCGGGGCCACCATCCAGGTGCCGCCGACCGCCAGCACGGCGGGCAGGGCGAGGTAGTCGGAGAGGTTGCCGGTGTTGACCCCGCCGGTCGGGATGAACCGCACCGAGCGGTACGGCGCGGCGAGCGCCTTGATCATCCCGACGCCGCCGAGCTGCTCGGCGGGGAAGAACTTGACCGTGTCGAGCCCGGCGTCGAGGGCCATCTGGATCTCGGTGCCGGTGGCGACGCCGGGGAAGACGGGCACGCCCAGCTCCTGACAGCGCCGCACGACCGCCGGGGAGAACCCGGGGGTGACGACGAACCGGGCGCCCGCCTCGACGGCCCGGTCGACCTGGGCCGGGGTCAGCACGGTGCCGGCGCCGACGAGCAGGTCGGGTCGCTCGGACATGACGCGGATCGCGTCGGCCGCGGCGTCGGTGCGGAAGGTCACCTCGGCCGAGGGCAGCCCGCCCCGGACGAGCGCGTCGGCCAACGGGGCGGCGTCGCGGGCGGCGTCCAGCACGACGACCGGCAGGATCCGGGCCGCACCGACGGCCGCGACGACCGCATTCTTCTGTTCATCATTCTGTACGCCAGTCACATATGTGACCCTAGCGCCGTCGACCGGGCTGTCAACCCCGCTACAGTGGCGGTCATGACGCTGCCCGGCGGGTTCCAACCGGTGAAGTCCTCCACGCGGACGCTGGAGGTGCTCGAGGCGCTGGCCGCCTCGCCGCAGCGGCGTTCCCTGGTCGACCTGGCCCGGGCGCTGGACATCCCGAAGAGCAGCCTGCACGGCATCCTGCGCACCATGGCCCAGCGCGGCTGGGTGGAGAGCGATCCGACCGGCACCCGGTTCGGGCTCGGGGTGCGCGCGCTCCAGGTCGGTGCCGCGTACCTCACCAGCGACGACACCGTGGGCCTGCTCGGCGGGGTGCTCGACGACCTGTCCCGGCAGTTCGGCGAGACCGTCCACCTCGGACGACTGGACGGCGCCCACATCGTCTACCTCGCCAAGCGCGAGTCGGTGCACCCGCTGCGGCTCTACAGCGCGATCGGCCGGCAGCTGCCGGCCCACGCCACGGCGCTGGGCAAGGCGCTGCTCGCCGAGCGCCCGGACGACGCGCTCGACGGGCTGCTGAGCTGGCCGCTGCCCGCGCTCACCCCGCACACCGTGACCGACCCCGACGCGCTGCGCGCCGAGCTCGCCGCCGTCCGGGCACAGGGGTACGCGGTGGACCGCGAGGAGAACACCGAGGGCATCGTCTGCTTCGCGACGGCCGTGCCCCTGGCGGCCCCGGCGACCGACGCGATCAGCCTGTCGGTGCCGGTGGCCCGGCTGGGCGCCGCCGGCGAGGACCGGATCGTGGCCGCCCTCCGCCGGGCCGTCGACCAGGTCCAGGCGGCGCGCGGCCTGCTCTCCACCGCCTGATCCGGCGCGCTCCGGCGCTCCCGCCGCCCGCCGGCGGTCCCCGGGCGCCCGGGGCCGCTCCGGCACGCCGGCCGTCGCCCAGGGCGACGACCGGGCCACCACTGGCAACCTTCTTGACAGATGTGTCAGGACATCGACAAACTTCTTTCAGAGAGCGCTCTCTGATCCCGTCTGCCGCCCTCGCCCCATCCGGGAGGATCCCTTGTCTCGAAGACTGCGCGTGCTCGGTCCCGTCGCCGCCGCCCTCCTGCTCGTCACCCTGACCCCCACGGCAGGCCAGGCGAGCGACACTCCCCCCGCCGCCCCGGCCCTCGACGCGGCGGCCACGGCCGGCCCCGGCCCCGCCCTGGTCGAGGCGATGCGCCGGGACCTCGGGCTCACCCCCGCGCAGGTCGACGAACGCCTGCGCACCGAGGCGGCGGCGCCGGTGGTCGAGCGGCGCCTGCGCGCGAAGCTCGGCCCGGCGTTCGCCGGCGCGTGGATCCCGTCCGGCGGGCAGCGGCTCACCGTCGCGGTCACGGATGCGGCGCTCGCCCCGGCCGTCCGCGCCGAGGGCGCCGACGTCGCGGTCGTCGCCCGCAGCGAGCGCGCCCTCGACGCGGTCAAGCGCGCCCTCGACCGGCGCACCGCCGCCGCCGACCCCCGCGACGTGCACGGCTGGCACGTCGACGTCGCCCGCAACAGCGTGGTCGTGACGGCTCGGGCGGGCGCCGCCGACAAGGCGATCGCGTACGCCAAGGCCAGCGGCGTGCCCGCGGACGCGATCGCGGTGGTCACGGCCACCGACGCGCCCCGGCCGCTCTACGACATCCGCGGCGGCGACCAGTACGTGATCAACGGCAACACCCTCTGCTCCGTCGGCTTCGCGGTCGTCGGCGGCTTCGTCACAGCGGGCCACTGCGGAGGCGTCGGCAGCCCGACCCTCGGCTTCAACAACGTCTCGCAGGGCACGTTCGCCGGGTCGTCGTTCCCCGGCAACGACTACGGCTGGGTCCGCACCAACGGCTCCTGGACGCCGCAGCCCTGGGTGAACAACTACGCCGGGGGCAACGTGGCGGTCGCCGGCTCGCAGGACGCGGCGATCGGCAGCTCGGTCTGCCGCTCCGGGCGTACGACCGGCTGGCGCTGCGGGACCATCCTCGGCCGCAACGAGACCGTCAACTACCCGCAGGGCGCGGTGTCGGGCCTGACCCGCAGCAACGCCTGCGCCGAGGGCGGCGACTCCGGCGGGGCCTGGATCTCCGGCAACCAGGCCCAGGGCGTCACCTCCGGCGGTTCCGGCAACTGCTCCACGGGCGGCACGACCTGGTTCCAGCCGGTCAACGAGATCCTCGGCGTCTACGGGCTGTCCCTGGTGACCACCGGTGGCGGCGGCGGGAGCCGGCTGATCAGCAACTGGAACAACCGCTGCATCGACGTGCCGAACTCCAACTTCTCCGACGGCGTTCCCCTGCAGACCTGGACCTGCAACGGCACCGCCGCGCAGTCGTGGACCTTCACCGGCGGCACGCTGCGTACCCAGAACAACATGTGCATGGACGTGGCCTGGGGATCCACCGCCAACGGCGCGACCATCCAGATCGCCAACTGCAGCGGCAACCCGGCCCAGCAGTTCGTCCTCTCGGCGGCCGGCGACCTGGTCAACCCGCAGGCGAACAAGTGCGTCGACATCAAGGAGTGGAACGACTCGGACGGCGCCCGCCTGCACCTGTGGGACTGCGTCGGCGGCGCCAACCAGAAGTGGCGTCGCGGCTGAGCCGACATCCGTCCGCCGTCGCGCCCGCATAGAGCGGCCGATCGACGCCGCGAGACACGCAACGGCACAGATGCCAAGGAGGTCCTACATGTTCAGAGTCCGTACCCGCCGCCGGCCGTGGGCGCTCGCCCTCGCCGCGACCGCGATCATCGCTGCCACGACGGCCCTCTCCGTGCCGGTCCACCCCGAACCGGCGCAGGCCGCCATCGGGGGAATCACCTGGCAGGACGAGTTCAACGCCCCCGCCGGCACGCCCGTCGACCAGAGCAGGTGGCGCTTCGACATCGGCGGCGGCGGCTGGGGCAACAACGAGCGGCAGTACTACACCAACAGCACGAGCAACGCCGCGCACGACGGCCAGGGCAACCTGGTGATCACCGCTCGCCGGGAGAACCCCGCCAACTACCAGTGCCACTACGGCCGGTGCGAGTACACCTCGGCCCGGCTGCTCACGGCCGCGACGTTCACCCAGGCGTACGGCCGCTTCGAGGCCCGCATCAAGATCCCCCGCGGCCAGGGGATCTGGCCGGCGTTCTGGATGCTCGGCAACGACATGAACAGCGTGGGCTGGCCGAACGCGGGCGAGATCGACATCATGGAGAACATCGGCCGGGAGCCGAACACCGTCTACGGCACCATCCACGGCCCGGGCTACTCGGGCGGCGGCGGCATCACCGGCAGCCGCACCATCGGCCAGCCGCTCGCCGACGGTTTCCACACCTACCGGGTGGACTGGGAACCGAACTCCATCATCTGGTACCTGGACGGCGTCGAGTACCACCGGGTCGACCCGGGACGGCTGGGCGGCAACCGCTGGGTGTTCGACCACCCCTTCTTCATGATCCTCAACGTGGCGGTGGGCGGGAACTGGCCGGGCTACCCCGACGCCACCACGCAGTTCCCGCAGCAGATGCTCGTGGACTACGTGCGGGTCTCGGGCTACACCTCGGGCGGTAACCCGCCGCCGGGCACCACCGCGATCCGGGGCGCGCTCAGTGGCCGCTGCATCGACATCCCGAGTGCGAACCCGGTCGACGGGGCCAAGCTCCAGATCTGGGACTGCAACGGCACCGTCGCGCAGGCCTGGACGTTCGCCGCCGACGGCACGATCCGGGCGATGGGCAAGTGCATGGACCCGGCCTGGGCCGGCACGGCGAACGGCACCGAGGTCAACCTCGTCACCTGCAACGGCAACCCGGCGCAACGCTTCACGCTCAACGCCGCCGGTGACCTGGTCAACCTCAGCGCGAACCGCTGCGTCGACGTACGGGACCGCAACACCGGCAACGGGGGCAAGCTCCAGTTGTGGGACTGCACCGGTGACGCCAACCAGAAGTGGTCGCGCGCCTGACCGGACAGCCTCCCGTGGGCGTCTCGTGGGCCCACCCGCTCGACGGCCGCCGGCCGGGGCACACCGCCCCGACCGGCGGCCGTCCCGGTCGGACGGCCGCCGCCGGTGGCGGTCCCGGCTCCCGGTGGACGACGACGGCCGGCGGCGCCGCGCGTCGCCCGGCAACTTGCGTCGGGCGCAAACTCCGCACGTCAGGAGATGCCCGCCGTTTGGCCGCGGTGTGACGATCCGGTGGTCCTTGGCGTACGCGATCAGGAGGCCGCCGCCGTGAGTTCCGGTTTGTCGATCGTGCTCTTTCCCGTCGCCCTGGGCATCGTCATGCTCGGCCTGGGGCTCACCCTGACCGTCGACGACTTCCGTCGCGTCGTCGCCTACCCCCGGGCCGTGGTCGTCTCCCTGGTCTGCCAGATGCTGATCCTGCCGGCCATCTGTCTGGGCCTGGTCCTCGTCGCCGGCCTGCGCCCGGAGCTGGCCGTCGGGATGATGCTGCTCGCCGCCTCCCCCGGCGGCAGCACTGCCAGCCTCTACAGCCACCTGTTCAAGGGCAACGTGGCGCTCAACGTCACCCTGACCGCCATCAACTCGGTGCTCGCCCTGTTCACGCTGCCGCTGATCGTCAACCTCTCCGTCGCCGCGTTCATGGGCTCGGACAGCTCCATCGGCCTGCAGTTCGACAAGGTGGTCCAGGTGTTCGCCCTGGTGCTCGTCCCGATCGTGGTCGGCATGGCCGTCCGCCGGCGCCGGCCCGAGTTCGCCGGGCGCATGCAGCGGCCGGTGAAGATCCTCTCCATCGTCGTCCTCGTCGTGGTGATCACCGGCGCGTTGCTCGGCATCAAGGACGAGCTCGCCGCCACCATCGGCGCGGTCGGTCTCGTCGTGCTGCTGTTCAACCTGATCAGCCTGGCGATCGGGTACGCGGCGCCACGCCTGCTGCGCGTCGGGCACCGCGAGTCCGTCGCGTCGTCGTTCGAGGTCGGCGTCCACAACGCCACCCTGGCCATCACGATCGGACTCAGCCCGGCCCTGCTGAACAACAACGACATCGCCATGCCGTCGGTCATCTACGGCACCCTGATGTTCTTCACCGCCGCCGCCTTCGGCTTCGTCGCCGCGCGCCGTGGCAGCGCCGCGACCGAGCCCACGCGACAGTCGCCCACCCCGGTGTGAGCGGCGCGCCGGGCGGTGGCGGACGCCGCCCCGGGTGAGCGGGCACCGGCCGGAATCCGGGCCATCTTCCCTGCCCCGGGGGATGGACCGGCGCGCCGCCGACGGTGACCATTGGTAGTTGGCCGGATGCTCTGGGTGTGACGGGCGGCGGGGACGACTCCCTGCCGCCCGCCGGCCCGCGGCCCGGCCGCGACCACGTCACCGCGCAGCGAGGAGACCGCCCGTGACCGGAGCCGGCACCCGAACCGAACGCGACACCACCTCGCCACCGCCCGCACCGGCACGGGCGGAGTCGGTCCTGCCGGAGCTGCGCACGATGTGGTGGGAGACAGGAGTGCGGGCGCGGGCGGAGGCGGGCCTGTTCGCCGTCTTCGCCGAGCTGCCCCGGCTGGTCTGGACGGCGGTGCGGATCAGCTGGCGGGCCGACCGGCTCCGGACCTCGGTGGTGGCCGCCGCGACGCTCGGCGGCGGGGCGATGGCCGCGTTCGGGCTGCTGGCCACCCAGCGGGTGCTCGTGGAGCTGTTCGCCGGGGGCCCGACCGCGGACAAGGTGGTCGCCGCGCTGCCCGCGCTCGCCGTGCTGGCGGGGGCGACCGCGCTGCGCGCCGGCATGGGCATCGCCACCGGGTACGCGCAGAACGGGCTCAGCCCGCGGGTGAGCCGGGAGGTGGAGCGCGGCCTGTTCGAGGTGTCCACGGCGGTACGCCTGGAGGCGTTCGACGCCGACGCGTTCGCCGACGACATGGAGCGCGCCTCCCGGGGCACCGAGTCGACGATCGCGCTGGTGGAGTCGTCGATGAACCTGCTCGCCGGGCTGGCCGGCCTGCTCGCCGTGGCGGTCGCCGTCGTCGTCATCCACCCGCTGCTGCTGCTGGCGCTGCTGGTCGCGACGCTGCCCAAGGCCTGGGCCTCGCTGCGGGCCGGGCACCTGCGGTACCGGACCTACACGGCCGGCTCGGTGCGGCGACGGCGGCTGTGGCTGCTGCACCGGCTGATGGCCGAGCGTGACTCGGCGCCGGAGCTGCGCTCCTACGGGCTGCGCCGGTTCCTGCTGGACCAGTACGACCGGGTGATGGCGGTGGAGACCGACATCGAGCTCGCCCTCGCCCGCCGGGTCACCACGACCACCACGGTCGGGGCGGTCGTCGGAGGAGTCGCCACCGGCGTGGTCTACCTCCTGCTCGGGCTGCTGCTCATCGACGGTCAGATCCCGCTCGCGGCGGCGGCGACCTGCGTGGTCGCGGTGCAGTCCGCGCAACGCTCGCTGGCCGTCGCCACCTTCCAGGTCGACCGCGTCTACACCGAGGGCCAGCACTTCAGCGACTACACCGGGTTCATGACCCGCGCCGCCGCCTACCTGCCCGACCCGGCCACCGACCTCGCGGGCGCCGCACCCGGCCCCCTGCGCGAGCTGACCGTGCGGGAGGTCAGCCTGCGCTACCCCGACCGGGACACCCCCGCCGTCGACCGCGTGACGCTGACGATCACGGCGGGGCAGACCGTGGCCTTCGTGGGCGAGAACGGCTCGGGCAAGACCACCCTGGCCGCGATGATCGCCACCCTGCGCGCACCCACCGAGGGCGTCATCCGCTGGAACGGGCGGCCCCTGCCCGAGTGGGACCTCGACGGGCTGCGGGCCCGCATCGCCGTGGTGACGCAGGAATACCACAAGTGGCCGTTCACCGCCGCCACGAACATCGCCGTCGGCGACGTCGAGAGCGAGGCCCGCCAGGACCGGATCGAGGCCGCCGCCGCCCGTGCCGTCGCGCACGACATGATCCGGGACCTGCCCCACGGGTACGAGACGCTGCTCGACCGGACGTTCGCCAACGGCCAGGACCTCTCCGGCGGCCAGTGGCAGCGGATCACCGCCGCCCGCGGCTTCCTCCGCGACGCCGAACTGCTGGTCATGGACGAACCGTCCTCCGCCCTCGACCCGCGCGCCGAGGACGCCCTGTTCCAGGCCATCCGGGACCGGCAGGGTCGGGTGACCACCATCCTCATCACCCACCGGCTGGCCAACGTCCGGCACGCCGACCGGATCTTCGTCCTGCACGACGGCGCGCTGGTCGAGGCCGGCAGTCACGCCGAACTCGTCGCCGCCGGCGGCCGGTACGCCGAGCTGTTCGCCCTCCAGGCCGCCGGCTACGACGGCACCCACGGCGACCACGCCGGCGCGCCACGGCAGCGCTGACCCCGCCGGGCGCTCGACGCCCCCGGGCGGTGTCCCGGGGGCGTCGGGCGTGGCGTCAGTGGATGATGACGGGCGCCTTCGCCTGCCCCGTCTGCTCGTCGTCGAGCAGGTGCGACGGCTCACGCCGGCGGGGCAGGAACGCGGCCGGGATGAACGTGAGCAGCACCAGCGCGAACCCGACCCAGAACGTGGTGGCGAAGGAGCTGGCGGCGAAGTCGAGGCCACGCTGGATGAGCGACGGGTCGACCGGGAACTGCTGGGCCAGCTCCGGCTGCTGCTGGACGGTGATGGCGAGCTGGGCCTCGCTCACCGGCGCACCGCTCGGGTCGGTCGCCCCGGGAATCGGCCGGGAGCCGTTCAGCTCGTTGGTGAGGATCACCGACATCGTCGCGGCGCCGACGGACCCGCCGATCTGCTGGAGGATGTTGACCAGGGTGGAGCCGCGGGCCACCTCGTGGGCCTTCAGGGTCTTCAGCGCCGAGGTCATGATCGGCATCATGGTGCCGCCCATGCCCAGGCCCATGACGAACAGCGACCCGCAGAGCAGCACGTACGACGTCTGCGGGTCGACCTGGGTGAAGGTGAAGAACCCGACGGCGATGAGTGCCAGCGCGAACGGCACGGTGCGGCCGACGGGGACCCGGTCGGCCAGCATCCCGGCCACCGGCATGGTCACCATCGCGCCGAGGCCCTGCGGTGCGATCAGCAGGCCGGCGGCCAGCGTCGACTCGCCGCGGATCTGCAGGAAGTAGCTCGGGAACAGCATGCCGGCGCCCAT
This sequence comes from Micromonospora sp. URMC 107, assembly GCF_051386315.1. Classification (NCBI taxonomy): domain Bacteria; kingdom Bacillati; phylum Actinomycetota; class Actinomycetes; order Micromonosporales; family Micromonosporaceae; genus Micromonospora; species Micromonospora sp. URMC 107. Next base: position 52,542 of record NZ_JBPQTK010000005.1, on the reverse strand, counting down.
GAACGCGATGATGAACACGAACATGGTCACCGTCGCGATGGTGAGGTTGCGGTTGGCGAACAGCCGCAGGTCGAGCAGGGGGTGCCGGGGCCGGAAGGAGTAGAGGACGAAGGCGACGAGGAGCGCGCCGCCGACCAGCATGGGCACCCACACCTCGGTGTCGGCGAACGTGCCGGTCTCGGGCAGCGAGGAGACGCCGTAGAGGAAGAGGGCGAGCCCCGGCGAGAGCATGAGCATGCCGAGGAAGTCGAACGACTCGGAGGGCTCGGGGTTGTCCTTCGGCAGCGCCAGGGCGGCGTAGACGAGCGCCACGGCCCCGATCGGCAGGTTGATCAGGAAGATCCAGTGCCAGCTCGCGACGTCGATCAACCAGCCGCCGAGGATCGGTCCCCCGATGGGCCCGAGCAGCATCGGGATGCCGAGGACGGCCATCAGCCGGCCGATCCGGTGCGGCCCGGCCGCCCGGGTCATGATCGTCATGCCGAGCGGCATGAGCATGCCGCCGCCGAGGCCCTGGAGCACGCGGTAGCCGATCAGCTGCCCGATCGTGTCGGCGTTGGCGCACAGCCCCGACCCGATCGTGAACAGCGCCAGGGCGATCATGTAGAGCCGCTTGGTGCCGAACCGGTCGGCGGCCCAGCCGCTGAGCGGGATGACCGTGGCCAGCGCGAGCGTGTAGGCGGTCATCGTCCAGGCGACCTCGGCGTACGACGCGTTGAACTCGCGCTGGAAGGTCGGCAGGGCGACGGTGACGACCGTCACGTCGAGAATCGACATGATCGCGCCGAGGACGACGACCCCGGCCACCTTGAGCACCGAGGCGTCGAGCTTGTCCGAGGTCGCGATGGATTGCTGTGTCACGAAGTCTCCTGAAATCCCCGTTGTGGCCGGCGTCGAACCGTGCCTCGACCTGTCAGTACTGAGCAGTGTCCGCAGGCAGACTAACGACCGGCACCGACGGTCGGCGTCCCATTTCCGACCGGCAGAAAATGGCGGCGCGGCTATCCCGGGAACGAGCCGGCGAGTTCGAGGCGGCTGCGCACGCCGAGCTTGTGGTAGGAGCGCTGGAGGTGGTTCTCCACCGTGCGCACCGACAGGCGCAGCCGGTGGGCGATCGCGGTGTTGTCCAGCCCGGTGGCGGCCAGTTCGCAGATCTCGCGTTCCCGGCCGGTCAACGGGGTCGGCGCGCACTCGACCTGCCCGGACCAGACCGGCCAGTACTCGTCGCAGTGCCTCCGTAGCTTCTCGGCACGCGCGGCGTGGGCGTTGGCGGCGCGGTGGTTGCCGCGCCCGCGCCGGGCCGTGCCGGCGGCGATGGTCGCCTCCAACTCCAGGGTGGTGTAACTCCGCTCCTCGAACGTCGCCGCCAGCCGTTCCAGCGCGTCGGGGTCCGATCGGGCCAGCGCCGTGGCCAGGTCGGCGTGGAGATGGAAGAGCGGGCTATCGCAGGCGTCGGCGACCTGCCGGAGTTCCGAGGCGGCCGAGGTCGACGGCGACACCCGGGACAGCAGGTGCAGGGCCTGCGCGGCGATGGTGAGCACGCCGTTCTCGCGGGCCTGCGCGGCCAGCGCGGTGAGCTGCCCGGCCGCGACGGCGAGCCGCCCTTCGGAGACGTGTGTCCAGGCTTCGGCCAGGCCCCAGAAGTCGGCGGGCCCGCTGTGCACGGGAAACTGCCCACCCAACTCGTCACGCACCTCCCTGACGTCGCGCGCCTCACCGGCCTGCGCGGCGAACCACGCGCCCACCGACAGGACGTAGCCACGGATGGGAAACAGCGTCTGTCCGTCGACGAGGGCGCGGGCCTCGCGCAGCCAGCGCAGCGCGTCCCGCAGGCGCCCCCGGTGGTAGCGGCAGCTGCCGACCATCAGGGCGAGCAGGGCGACGCCGTCGGACGAACCCCGGTCGACCGCGTCCAGGTAGTAGGCCTCCGCCGACTCCGTCGCCTGCGTCAGGCTGCCGGACATCACCAGCGCCTGCACGTGCAGAGCCTGGGTGGCGGCGCGCATGGTGGGCCAGGCCTGCGGGAAGGTGACCTCGTCACCGTCGAACATCGCCGCGGCGCGGGCCGGTTCCCCGGAGAAGACCAGCAGGTACGGCAGGAGCGGGGTGCCCGCCATACCCAGCAACGGGTCGCGAGGCGGGTGCTGGCCGAGGCGGGTGACGGCGGCGCGCCCCTCGGCTATCCGACCGTCGAAGACGGCCATCGCGGCGACCGCGGTCAGCAGCCCGTCGTGGACGGCGGCGGGCAGTGCCGCTGCCGCGTCGGCGAGCACGGTGCTGGCGTCGGCGGGGCGGCGCAGCCCCCAGAACAGGTTCACCGCCCGCAGCGCCGCCGTCTCGGCACGGTCGCGCGGGTCGTTGAGCGACTCGTACGCCCTGCGCAGGTATTCGTCGGCCTCCTCGCCGCGCCCCTGCGCGACCAGGGCGCGGCCGAGCTGGCGTGCGCCCCTGGGTGAGACGACCCGCCGGGCGAGTCGCTCGGCGAGGCGGGCCCCGCGCCGCAGCAGCGCCGACTCGGAGGCGGCCAGCAGGTCCGCGTCGTCGACCGCGAGGTCGGCTTCGCAGCGCCACGACACCACGCGCAGGTGGTCCTCGTACTGCGCCGGCGAGGTGGCGTCCAGGGCGTCCGCCAGCTCGCGGAGGATGCGGCGGGTGCGGAGCGCGCCGGTGCTCGCGCGGGCCGCCTCGGCGTAGAGCGGGTGCGCCACCCGGACCAGGCCGCGCTGCTCCCCGGTGGTCAGCTCGATGAGTCCCCGCTCCTCCAGCCGCTCGGCGACCTGTGCCGGGACGAGTCGCTCGATGACGGGCAGCGGCGCGGGCTCGCCGTGCGCGACGTACTGCAACGCTTCGATCTCGTCGGGGCCGAGCAGGTCGAGCGTCTCGGCGATGAGGTCGCTCAGGTGCGGGTGTTCCAGCGAGGTACCGCGCCACGTCCATACGCCGCGCCGCTGGGCGAGGGCGCCGGTCTGCCGCCCGCCGCGCAGCATCTCCCGCAGGAACAGGGGGTTGCCGCGCACCGCCCGCCAGACGGTGGCGAGGGTCAGGCCGTCGGTGGACCCGCCGAGCATGGCCTGGATCAGGTCGGCCGTCTCCTCCTGGCTCATCGCCGTCAGCTCCACCCGCTCGACGGGACCGAGGCGGCGCAGGGCGGTGACGGCCGGGCTGGCGACCGCCTCGCTGCGGGCGGTGGCGAGGACCCGCACCGCGTCGCCGGCCACGAGTCGTTCGAGCAGTGCCGACGACGCGTCGTCGAGCCAGTTCACGTCGTCGACGACGACGAGGACGGGCCGGTCCGCGGCGATGGCGCGCAGCCGGGCGGCGACATCGCGGAAGGCCTCGGCGACCGAGGGGCCCACCGGCTGGGCGATGAGCTGGGCGAGTGCCCCGAAGGGGACGCTCTGCCAACCCGGCGTCGCGGTCACGCGCAACGCCAGGAAGCCGCACCGCGCCGCCTCCCCCAGCACCTCCGTGGCCAGGCGGCTCTTGCCGATCCCGGCCTCCCCGGTGATGAGGGTGCACCGCGTCACGTTGCTGGTCAGGCTGTCGGTCAGCCGGTCGAACTCTCGCCGCCGCCCGACGAGTGGCCATGGTGTGGACAACGGTTCCCTCCCACGAGACGGTCTGCCGTGACAGACGCTGTCAGCGGCGCGCGAGGTTGTCGGCGGGGATGACGGTAGGGCAACCCGGGCTCTGAGTACGGAATTCCGCCGGCCCTGAGTAGCCCTCACCGCATCCATGTACGCATGCCGACCTGCGCATGTAGCTAATTTTCAACAGAAGCGGCCCCCTGTGGCGTCAACTTTCAGACACCGTCGCCCACATCGCAGAGCGCACCCGCCGGTGACTGTTTCGCGACTGCGTTGGAGTACGGGCTACTCACGCCGCGGGGCGGCGGCCCGGCGAGTCTCGAAGGGACGGACCGCGGCACCCCGCCGCCGGTCGCGACCAAGGAGGAACCAGATGTCGATCACCGATGTCGTCCGCGCCTGGAAGGACGAGTACTACCGCGGCGAGGCCTCGCCGGACCACCCCGTCGGGCTGGTCGAGCTGAGCCGCGAGGAGCTGGAGACGGTCGCCGGGGGCATGGCGCCGATCGACGGGCACACCTCGGCGTGCTGCCACTGCCTCTCGCCCTGCTGACCAGACCTGTCCATCACGGCGACTGCGCCGGAGCCCGGCCACCGGCCGGGCTCCGGCCCACCGCCCTCACCCGAGGATCGGCGATGACTGTTGGGTTCCTACCCGCCCTCTCGCTCACCGAGCGCGTCCCGGTGGACGGGACCGGCTCGTACCCCGTCTCCGACCGTGCGCGCTGGCGGCTCTCCCGGTGGCGTGAATCGCAGGCCTTCGCCACGGCCGGAGCGTGGCAACGCCGCCTCGCCGCCGACGCGTGCGACGAGGACGTCCTGCTGCGGCTGCTGGACGAGCCGGCCGCGCGGATCGCGGCACGGATCACGCAGCCCCCGGAATGGTCGCGCCGCTTGCAGCGCCTGTACTCGGGGCCGGGCGCGGAGGACTGGTGCCCCGGGCGGCTGCCGGGACGGCCGCTCGACGACGCGCTGATCATCGCCGCCCCGATCCTCGCCGACGCCCGCCGCCGGGTCCGCGAGGTCGCGGCGGAACTGGCCGGCCCCACCATCCCTTTCGACCCGGAAACCGTCGACACGCTCGGCCTCGCCGAGCTGCTGGACGAGCTGGTCAGGCTGTTCAGCCGCGCGGCCGTGCTGGAGCTGAACGTCGCCCGCGTGCGCGGCGAGCTGACCGGGCGGACGCCGGCGCAGCGGTTCGCCGCCTTCTTCGCCGGCATGGCGGAACCGTCGGCCGCGGCGGGCTTCCTCGCCGAGTACCCCGTGCTGGCCCGCCAACTCCTGGCCGTCGTCGATGCCTGGACGTCGTCCACCGTCGACTTCCTGCGGCGGCTGCACGCCGACCGGGCCGCCATCGCTGCGGCCTTCGGCGTGGATCCGGGCGCGCGGCTCACCGCGCTCACGCCCGCCGGTGACCCGCACCGGGGCGGTCGCAGGGTGTGTCTCATCAGCTTCGACGACGGGTCGCGTGTGGTCTACAAGCCCCGCGACCTCGGCGTGGACGCCCGCTTCCAGCTGCTGCTGGGCTGGCTCAACGGGCAGGACGCCGGCCTGGGCCTGCGCACCCTCACGCTGGTGACGCGGGATGGCTACGGCTGGGCGGAGTTCGTCCCCGCCGCCGAACCGACGTCCATCTCCCGCTACGCCCGCCGCTACGGCAGCCTGCTCGCTTTGCTCCACACGCTGGGCGCCAGCGACTGCCACGCCCACAACGTGGTGAGCGCCGGCGACACGCCGGTGCTCGTCGACCTGGAGACCCTGTTCACCCCGGCGCTGACGCGCGGATCCCGGCACGCCGACGCCGGGGAGACCATCGCCGCCTCCGTGCTCGCCGTCGGCCTGCTGCCGTCGGCCGAGCAACCGGCCGACGAGGCGACGACCTGCAACTGCGCCGAGTGGCTCGGCGCGGGCACCGACGAGATGCAGCTACACGTCCCAGGCGTGCACGTCGGGCACGGGAGTCCCGCCGCCGCCGAGGGCGTCCGCCCCGCCGATTTGCGCGCGCACGAGGCCGACGTCGTCGCCGGCTTCCGCCACACGTACGACCTGCTGCACGGCCACGCCGGGGTGCTGGCCGACCGGTTGCGCGCCTTCGCCGGCGACGAGATCCGGGTGGTCCTGCGCCCGACGCGCACGTACACCCGCCTCCAGGAGGCGCTGCTGCACACCGATCACCTGCGCGACGCGCTTGACCGGGACCGGCTGCTGGACTGGCTCTGGGTCGGCGTGGAGGACCTGCCGATCCTGGCCACCACCATCGCCGCCGAGCGCGCCGACCTGGCCGTCGGGGACACGCCGCTGTTCACCACCCGGGTCGGCTCGCACGAGTTGTGGACCGGCCACGGCCCACCGCTACCCGGCGCCCTGGCCCGTTCGGCGCTGGACGAGGCACTGCGTCGCATCGCCGGCCTCGGCGAGACCGACCGGGAGCGCCAGGTCTGGCTCATCCGCACCACGTTCGCGTCGCTGGTCGAGATGCCCGACGCCCCGCACGCCGAGGTGCGCTGGCGTCCCGGACCGGTGCCGGCCGAGGCGTCCGCGTTCCGACCGTTGCTGGCGCACGCCGCCGAGATCGGCGAACGGGTCGCGGCGATGGCGCACGGCGGGACCTGGTTCACCTTCGGCCCCGCCGCGGGGGCCCGCTGGGCGCCGGTCCCGATGGGGGCAGGTCTCTACGACGGCCTGTCGGGTCTGGCCCTCTTCTACGGTTACCTCGGGGAGACCACCGGGGACGAGGACTTCACCGACCTGGCCGCCAGGATCGCCCGCCGGCTGGGCGACCGCCTGCGCGCCGACGGATTCCCCACGACCAGCGTCGGCGCGTTCAACGGTTGGGGCGGCCCGTGCTACGCGTACGGTCACCTGGCCGCCCTGTGGGGCGACGACCCGGTCGTCCGCTCCGGCCTGGACCTGGCGCTCAGCCGACTGGAGGCGCTCGCCGACGGTGCCGGCGACGTCGACGTGGTCGACGGGCTGGCCGGCGCGGTGCTCGCGGTGCTGGCGTGCGGCGCGGAGCCGCAGCGCACGGTCGACCTGGCGCGTCGCCTCGGCGACCGTCTCGTCGCGGCGGGCCCGACCGCGCTCGGGCTGGGCGGCCTGTCCCACGGGGCCGCAGGGGTGGCGGCGGCGCTGTTCGAGCTGTGGAGCGTCACCGGCGAGGACGGCTACGCCGACGCGGGACGGTCCGCGCTGAAGTTCGACCGCTCGCTGTTCGACCCGACCTCGGGCAACTGGGCTGACCTGCGCCGACCCGGTCTGCTCAGTAACGCCTGGTGCCACGGCGCGCCCGGGATCGGGCTGTCGCGGGTGCGGATCCGGCAGGCGCTGTCCCGCCGCCCGCTACCGCTGCTCGGCGGCCTCGACGCCGAGATCGGGGTGGCGCTGCGCACCACGTTCACGCACGGCTTCGGACGCAACCACTCCCTGTGCCACGGCGATCTCGGCAACCTCGACCTGCCCCTGCTCGCCGGGGCGGACCCGGCGGCGATCGGCGCGGTCCTCGACGGCGTGCTGCGCGACGTGGAAGCCCACGGGTGGCGCTGCGCCAACCCGGCCGGGCTCGACTCGCCGGAGCTGATGACCGGGCTGGCCGGGATCGGGTACCAGCTGATGCGGCTGGCGGAGCCGGACCGCGTCCCGTCCCTGCTGACCCTGGCGGGCACCCCGTGAGGCGGCGCGACCGGGTGCCCATCGTGCTGCAGATGACCGACGCCGACTGCGGCGCCGCCTGCCTCGCGATGATCCTGCGCCACGCGGGCGTCCGGGCGTCACTCGCGCAGTGCCGCGACCACCTCGGCGTGGGCCGCGACGGGGTCAGCGCGCGGGCCCTGCTGGACGCGGCCACGGAGATGGGGCTGCGGGCGAGCGCCTACCGGGCGGCCCCGGAGGACCTCGCGGCGCTGCCGATGCCGCTGATCGCGCACTGGGAGGGTTCGCACTTCGTCGTCGTGGAGCGCCTGACCAGGCACGGGTTCTCGATGGTGGACCCCGCCCTGGGCCGCCGGACGGTCCCGTTCGCCGAGGCGGCCGAGTTCCTCACCGGCACCGTGCTGGTGTTCACCGGTCGCGCGACGGCAGCCGGCCGGACCAGGCGCGCCGAGGGCTCCCGCACGCCGTGGCTGCGCCGCGGCTACCGGCTGGCGCGCGGGTTCCTGCCGGCGCTGGGGACCGTCCTGTCCGTCTCCGTGGTCCTGCAACTGCTCGGGCTCGCCCTGCCGCTGGCCATGTCGACCGCCCTCGACGCGATCCTGCCGGCGCGGGAGACCGCGCTGCTGCCCTACCTCGGTCTGGCCGTGCTGGCCCTGGCCCTGACCCAGTTCGGGCTGGCGCACCTGCGTTCGATGCTGCTGGTCAATCTCCAGTCTCGGGTGGACCGCGAGCTGATGACCCGGCTGTTCGCCCACCTGATGAGCCTGCCGTTCCGCTTCTTCCAGCAGCGCTCCAGCGGCGACCTGATGCAGCGGCTGGCGAGCAGCGTGCTGCTGCGGGAGGTCGTGACGACCCAGGTGCTGACCGCCGCCATCGACGGCGCGCTGGTGCTCGGGTACTTCGCGGTGCTGCTCGCCGCCGACACCGGGTTCGCCCTGGTGGCGCTGGGGATCGGCCTGGTCCAGGTCTGCGCGGTCGCGGCCGTCAACCGTCGGCTGCTGCACCTGAACCACCGCCAGCTCACCGTGCAGGCCGAGGCGGAGAGCGTGCTCATCGAGGCGCTGTCGGGCATCGCCACCATCAAGTCGATGGGCGCCGAGAAGCACGTGTACGACCACTGGCTGGGCCGCTACTCGGCGGCGCTCGCGGTGGACCGCGCGCGGAGCCGGCTGTCGTCGACCGTCGACAACGTGGCGGCGACCGTACGGCTCGTGGGGCCGCTGGCCCTGCTCTGGCTGGGCATGTACCGGATCTTCGCCGACGGCATGAGCCTGGGCGACGCGATGGGCCTGCAGATGCTGGCGCTGGCCGTGATCGCCCCGCTGGGTTCGCTGGTCGCCAGCGCGCAGGTGCTCCAGTCGGTCGCCTCGACCGTGCAGCGGCTGCGCGACGTGTTCTCCGCCCGGCCCGAGATCGAGGACGCGTCGCAACTGCTGTCGCCGACGCTGCGCGGGAAGGTCGAGGTGCGCGGGCTCAGCTTCCGGTACGACGGCACGGGCCCGTACGTCCTGCGGGACGTCTCGTTCACCGTCGAGCCCGGCCGGACGGTGGCCGTCGTCGGCGCCTCCGGCAGCGGCAAGAGCACCCTGGCGATGCTGCTGACCGGGCTCTACCGACCCAGCGGCGGCCAGATCCACTTCGACGGGGTGCCGCTGGAACGCATCGCCCCGGACGCCCTGCGCCGCCAGTTCGGCGTGGTGTTCCAGGAGAGCTACCTGTTCCGGGACTCGATCCGGCGCAACATCGCCCTCGCCCGGCCGGACCTGCCGCTGGCGGACGTGCGGCGGGTCGCCCGGCTGGCCGCCATCGACGCCGACGTCGAGGCCATGCCGCTGCGCTACGACACCCGCGTGGCCGAGCGCGGCCAGGCGCTCTCGGGCGGGCAGCGGCAACGCCTCTCCATCGCGCGGGCGCTCGCCGGCGAGCCGGTGATCCTGCTGCTGGACGAGGCGACCAGCCACTTGGACGTGGCCACCGAACGCCGGGTGAGCCAGGCCGTCTCGGCGCTGCGCTGCACCCAGATCATCGTCGCGCACCGGCTGAGCACGGTGCGCCACGCCGACGAGATCCTCGTGCTGGACGGCGGCACGGTCGCCGAGCGCGGCAGCCACGACGAGTTGCTGGCGCTCGGCGGCAGGTACGCGGGGATGGTCCGCGCGCAGCTCGACAGCCACGCCAACGCACCCGTAGACCACGAGCCGGTCATTGCCGGAGGGAGCCACCGATGAGCATCAGTCTGCCGTTCGAGCGGGTCCTCGTCGCCGCCTGCGGATCGAGCGGCGCCATGTCGCTGCCGCAGTCGCTGCTGGCGATGAGACACGCGCTCGGCCTCGACGTGAGGGTGGTGATGACCGGGGCCGCCGCCACGTTCGTGACCCCCACGGCGCTGGCGGCGGTCACCGGTCACCCGGTGGCCGTCGAGGAGGCCCAGGGGCAGCCCGGGGTCCCCCACCTGGACCTGACCGAGTGGGCGCAGCTCGTGCTCGTGCTGCCCGCCACCGCCAACACCCTGGCCAAGGCGGCGCTGGGCATGGCGGACAACCTGGTCACCGCGTGCGTGCTGGCCTCCGCCGCGCCCGTGGTGTTCGTCCCCGCGATGAACGTGCGGATGTGGGAGAAGCCCGCCGTGCAGCGGAACGTCGCGCAGCTGCGCGCGGACGGGTACGGCGTGGTACCGCCCTCGCGGGTCATCGCGCTCAGCTCCGGCACGGCCACGGGCATCGGGGTGCCCAACATCGAGTCGGTGCTGGAGTGGGCGGTGGGCCACCTGGGGTCGGCGGCCTCCGATGGCTGACCCGATCGGACGCGAGGCGCGGGCGACGCGGTGGGTGGCGGGTCTGATGGCGCTGCTGGGCGTCGGCCTGACCGGCTGGGTGGCGGTGCCGATCGCGCGGCAGCGGCTGGCTCCGCCCGCGCCGATCGCATCGTTCGGGGTGGCCGAGGCGGCGGCCGGCTGCGATCCGGAGCTGACCGACCCGGTGTCGGGGAAGGGAGTCCACGTCGGGCGGGGAGCGCGCGTCGCCTACCTGACCGTGCCGCCGTCGTCCGGGCCGCACTACGAACTGCCCGCGCCGATGCGCCGGTTCTACCTGGCCGACGACCGTCCCCCGGTGGAGGTCCTGGTGCACAACCTGGAGCACGGCTACACGGTGGTGTGGTACTCGGACGACCTGCCGGCGTCGCAGGTGGAGGCCCTTCGCCGCCTGGCCGCCAGGCTCGGGGTTGACGAGCGGACCGCCAAGTTCGTCGCCGCGCCGTGGGACGAGTCCTACGGCCGGTTCCCGCCGGGGCGTCGCGTCGGCATCAGCCGCTGGGGCGCCACCGCCGGCTACCGCCTGCTGTGCGGATCGGTCAGCGGCGCCGTCATCGAGCGCTTCCTCGCCGCCCACCCGTCGACCGACTCGCCCGAACCGGAGGGGGCGTGACGGCTGCTGTCCCCCGCCGCGCAGGCCCGACCCGGTCAGCCCACCTTGGGTACGGCGCGGGAGATGATCGCGGCGAAGTCGACGCCGCGGGGCAGCGTGCCGTACGCCTGGCCGTGGTCGCCGCCGAGCCGGGAGGCGCAGAAGGCGTCGGCGACGGCGGGGTGGCCGTGCCGCACCAGCAGCGAGCCCTGCAGGACCAGGGCGAGCCGTTCGACGACGCGGCGGGCGCGCAGTTCGACGTCGTCGTGGTCGGACAGGTCGGCCCGCACCTGGCGTACGGCGGCGTCGAGTCGGGCGTCGGTGCCGGCGGCGGCGTCGACCTCGGCCCGGAACGCCTCCATGACCTGCGGTTCCCTGGCGAGGGCGCGCAGCACGTCCAGCGCGGCGACGTTGCCGGAGCCCTCCCAGATCGAGTTCAGCGGGGACTCGCGGAACAGCCTCGGCATGCCCGACTCCTCGACGTAGCCGTTGCCGCCCAGGCATTCCAGGGCCTCGGCGGCGTGCGCCGGCCAGCGCTTGCAGACCCAGTACTTGCCGACGGCGAGGGCGAGGCGCTTGAACGCGGTCTCGCCGGCGTCGCCGCGCGCGGACCGGTCGGTGGCCCCGGCGAGCCGCGTCATCAGGACGGTGGCGGCCTCGCTCTCGACCGCGAGGTCGGCGAGCACGTTGCGCATCAGGGGCGCCTCGACGAGGTACCGGCCGAAGGCCCCCCGGTGGGTGACGTGGTGGGCGGCGGTGATCACGCCCTGGCGCATCCCGGCCGCCGCGCCGATGACGCAGTCGAGGCGAGTGAGGTTGACCATGTCGATGATGGTGCGCACGCCGCGGCCCTCGTCCCCGACCCGCCAGGCGACCGCGTGCTCGTACTCGACCTCCGCCGAGGCGTTGGAGCGGTTGCCGAGCTTGTCCTTGAGGCGCATCAGCCGCATCGCGTTGCGCGTGCCGTCCGGCAGGACGCGCGGGACGAGGAAGCAGGTGAGCCCGCCCGGCGCCTGGGCGAGGGTGAGGAAGACGTCGCACATCGGCGCCGACGTGAACCACTTGTGCCCGAGGAGCCGGTAGGTGCCGTCCGGCTCGGGGTGCGCGGTGGTGGTGTTGGCGCGTACGTCCGAGCCGCCCTGCTTCTCCGTCATCGACATGCCGGCCAGCAGTCCCCGCTTGGCCAGCGGCGCCCGCAGCCCGAAGTCGTACGTCGTGGCGGTGAGCAGCGGCTCGTACCGCGCGGCCAGCTCCGGGGCGTGCCGCAGCGCCGGCACGGCGGCGTAGGTCATCGAGATCGGGCAGCCGTGGCCGGCGTCGGGGCGCCAGGTGTAGAACTTGGCCGCGCGGGCCACGTGCGCGCCGGGCCGGTCGTCCGCCCACGGTGCGGCGTGCAGGCCGTGGGTGACCGCGGTACGCATCAGCTCGTGCCAGGCCGGGTGGAACTCCACCTCGTCGATCCGGTGGCCGTGCCGGTCGTGGGTGCGCAGGACCGGCGGGTGTTCGTTGGCCAGCCGCCCGTACTCGATCGCCTGCTCCCCGCCGCCCAGCCGGCCGAGCTCGTGCAGCTCCGCGGCGGCCCAGCCGGCGCCCTCGCGTTCGAGCCCGTCGAGCAGCGCCGGGTCGTCGGCCGCGTCGTGACCGACCAGCGGGGGAACCTGGTTGAAGACCTCGTGCGTCGTCACGGCGACACTCCCAGCGCGCGGTGGAGGAACGTGATCAGGTGCTCGATGGTGCGCGGCCCGGCGACGCCGGCCGCCAGCGGACCGACCATGGCCTCGGCCAGGGCGCCGACCAACGCGGTGGCGGTCAGCTCGGGATCCTGCGGGGGAAGCTCGCCGCTCGCCACCCCCTGGGCGACGTGACCGGCGATCAGCTCGGCGTACGCCCGGCGGAAGACGAGCCGCTCGGCGTCGACCGCCGGGTCGGCCGGCTCGGCGAGCAACGCGTACGCCAGTCGTGGGGACCGCAGCGCCCGGCCGGCGAACGTCTCGACGATGGTGGACACCCGTGCGGCGACGGTGGACTCCAGCGCCGCCGCGCGGGCCACCGCGTCCACCTCGCGCCGCGAGGCCGTGCGGAACACCTCGGCGACCAGGTCGGCCTTGGTGGGGAAGTGCCGGTAGACGCTGCCAGTCGCCAGCCCGGCCCGCTCGGCGACGGCGGCCACCGAGCAGCCGGCGTAGCCGTGCTCGGCCATGATCTCCAGCGCGGCGGCGATGATCCGCTCCCGGGACGCGCTCAGCCGAGCCTTCACGCGATCGGTGCTCCGGTAGACCACGCAAGGATTGAACCACCATTCAATCCTTGACGGCAAGGACCCCGCCGGGCTGGCGGGCGTGGCCGCCACCTTCCGGGGCATGACCGCCCACCGGCGGGAGTCCAACTGCGGGTGCCACTGGGGCAGCGCCGAGGAGCTGGCACTGCTCAAGACCCCCGACGCGCCGCTCGACGAGGATCTGCTCCGCCGCACGTACTGGACCGCGGACTGGCGCTACCCGGGGCCGCTGCTGCGCCGCATCCTGCCCCCGGTGACCCGACGCCTCGCGGCGGGCGAGGTGGCGTTCATCTCGGGGATGGACAGCCTGGCCCATCTGTTCGTCACCGGCCGCTGGCAGGACTGGCCCGCCGCGCAACGCGACGCGGTACGGGAGTTCCTGGCCGCCTGGTGGCAGCACACCCTGGTCGACCCCGGGGCGAAGGTGCCCGCCCACGAGGCCCTGGCCTTCGTCGCCGAGGTCACCGGGCAGCTCGCCCCGTGACTGACCACCTGGGCGGAGCTACTGGCCGACCCGACGGCACGGCGGCGGCTGGTCGCGGCGGTCGACGAGTGGACGTTCGACCTGCGCGGCGACCGCCTGCCCTGGTCGAGCTGGCGCGACGAGGAGGACACGTCGTGCCTCGCGCTGTCGATGTGGGTGCTGCGGCACGCGCCGGCGGCGCTGCGGGACCACGACGCGTCCGGCGAGCTGTGCGACCTCGTACGGCTGCTCGCCCTCCCCCACGCCGATCGGTGGGACGAGCGCGGCTAGGGATCCGGTCCCCGGGCGAGGCCGGCCGGTCAGCGGGCGTCGAGATCCGCCGCGCTCCGGGCGTCGCCGGGCTCGGCGACCGCGACAGGCCCGGTCTCCACCCGACGCAGGGGGCCCGTAGCCCCGTCGAGGACGTCCGGCCAGGCGGCAGCGGCGTCGGAAGGCCACCGTCGCAACGCCGAGACGGCAGCCACCGCCAGGACCGCCACCAGCAGCGGCCACCCGGCGGGCCACCGCCCACCTGACGCGCGCCTTTCCCTCGCCATGACGGCTCGTCCTTCCCGGGCAGCGCGTGCCGTCGCGTCTCCCGATCGCGTTTCCCGATCGCGCCGATCGGCCGCGGAGCGCAGACCGCGGGCCCCGGCCCGCACGTCGCGCACCTCAGTCCCGGCGGTCCTCGTCGCCGCGCTCGACCAGCTGGCGTTGTTCCAGGGCGTCGGCGGGGTTGGCGTCCGCCGGCAGGTCACCCGCCGGCAGGTCGTGCTCGCCCGACACGGAGGCGCCCTGTTCGGCCAGGTCGGCCTCCGTCGCGTTCAGCGGCTGCGCCTTTGGCGTCTCGTCGGGCTGGCCCTCGTCGAGCAACGGCTGCCGCTGCTCGACCGCGTCAGCTTCGGGCGGCAGACCCAGGGGCGACGGATCCTCGCTGTCGGTCATCGTCGCCCTCCCTCAGCCGGGCAGCAGCCGGCGCAGCACACCCTTGGCGGTGGCGCCCGTCCGGTAGGACTGCACCAGGTACGAGCCGCAGACGATGTTGGCCCCCGCCAGGGCCGGCACCGCGTACTGCGCGAGCCGTTGCCGGCGCTGCCAGGTGGCGATCGTGTGGGGCGTCTGCGGGGTGGGCAGGGTGGCGTCCCGCACCTCGATCCTGTCCCCCCGCCGGTGCGCCTCCTCGGCCAGCTGACCGATCCGCTTCCCGCAGTACGCGGCGTAACCGGTGGCCGCCGCGCCGAGCAGGGTGATGCCCGCCTTGGCCACACCCACCCTGCCGAAGCCCTTCTGCAACGCCATCCGGCGTCCGCCCGTACGGGCCAGTTGGAGGCTCGCGAGCATGGTGGCGCCGATGCCCAGCCACTGCACGGGGCTGAACCGGCCCCACGCCGACTCGGCGACCCGGATCCGGTCGATGCCCTGCTGCAGGTCGCTGCCGGACTTGTTGACCCCGGCGACGCCCATCACCGTGCCACCGAACCAGAGGGCCGAGCCCACGTCGTGGACCGCCTGGGCCACGGCGTGGCTGTCGGTCGCGGTCGTCTGCATGCTGATGCTCCTCCGTCAGGTGGCGGCAGCGGCTCGACGTCCGCTTCTTCCATCCGGTCAGAGCAGTTTCCCCCGGCTCTTCGCCCCGCTCGACGGGATCGGGGGATCGTCACCCTTACCGGGCACCGGGCCGCCCCGGCGGACGACGGACCGCCCGTCCGCGCCCCCGGACGGACCGGATGCCGGCGACGGAGGCGGAGGCGATGGTCAGGTGTAGGGCCGGCGTGTGAGGGTAGGGGCACGTTCGGGTCAAGACGGGTGCCCGCCAGACCGCCCCTGCCGCAGTTCCCCGCGGCGGGCGGCAATCCGAGTCTGCGGCGGAGGCATCGTGTCGACAGTTCCCATCCCCCTCGACGGACGCAGCCGGTCCCGCTCCCGCGCAGGGGCCAGCCCCGAACTCCGTGACCCCATCATGTCGTTGTCGCTGAGCTGCGACGGCTCCACCAAGGTGGTCACCGTGGCCGGCGAGATCGACATGAGCAACGCGCACCTGCTCGTGGAGCTGGTGGAGTTCCTCTGCCAGCCACCGGTGCCGCCCATCACGCTCGACCTCGCGCAGGTGACCTACTTCGGCGCGCACGGCATCAGCGCCCTGCTCCGGGCGCAGGAGCTGGTCACGTCGGCCAAGGGGCGGCTCACCGTCGACCGGGCCTCGCCCTGCGTGCTCTACATCCTGGGGGTGACGGGCATGATGCCGCATCTCGAACTCGACACCGCCCCGACCGGGGCCGCACGGGCCCGCCTCGGGCCGGTGGCGCGCCGCGGGGAGGAAGCGCCGCTGCCGGCCCGCTTCTGACGTACGGCGGACGCCGCGAGGCGAGGCACGGGATGCGTACGGTCGTGGTCGATCGAGCACGATCCTCCGTGGAGGCACCTTGCCGCAGCGCGAATCCCGTCGCCGGGTCGCGGAATGCCCGGCGGGGGCCAGTCGGGGAATCGGTGACGCAGGACGGCTCGTCACCCCGGTCGACGCACGCGTCACGGCGAGCGGCAGCCGCGATCACCGATCGACGTGAGCATTTCGCACCTTATCTGAATTATACGTTAATGCCCGTAATCGCCGATAAGGTCGGCCTGCCTTCTCGATGGGCGGGAGGGCGTGAATGAGTAGAGGCGAGAACGTGAGACTTATCCGGCGAATTTCCGCCACCGGAGCGATGACGATCGCCGTCGGTGCCGTAGCGCTGTCCAGCGCCGCCCCGGCGCTCGCCGCGCCCGGGGATGCCAGCGCCCGGGGCGTCGTGGTCGACCTGTCCGCGGCGGTTGCCGGCGTTCCGGTGATCACGGCCGACGTGGTCATCGGCAGCGCGACCGCGCCGGCCGGCGGTGGCACGGACACCGACACCGCGCTGGCGATCACCATCCCGGGCGGCCTGGGCGTGACGGCCTCGGGCACGGTGGTCGAGGTGAGCGCCACCCGGGGCGAGACGGCCTCGTCGGCCAACGCCGAGATCGCCGACCTTGCCCTGGCCGTCCTCGGGACCCCCGTCGTCGACGCCGAGGTGATCACGGCGGCGGTCAACTGCCCGCAGACGGGCGCGCAGACAGCGGACACCACCTTCACGGGGCTGGAACTGTTCGGCGAACCGGTGAACCTGGTGCCGAACACGCCCGGCGTCAACGCCAGCGCCGCCGTCACGGTCCCGGGGGTGCTCGGTGCCGCGCTGAACGCGACGCTGACCAACGTCGAAACCGTCACCGACGACGGCGCCGTCGCCATCGCCGTGCAGGCGACCCTCCGGTTGACCGGCACCGTCGTCGGCGGGCCGCTGCTGGACATCCCCGTCGGCACCGTCATCCTCGCCGAGGCCCGCTGCGAGCGTCCACTCGGCCCCACGCCGACCCCGACGCCGACGCAGCCCACCCCGTCACCGACCCAGCCGACCGCGCCCCCCACGGACGGCCCGACCCAGCCGCCGACGGCCAGCCCCAGCCCCACCCTCCCCGTGACCGGCGACGACACGACCCAGCTGTGGTGGCTGCTCGGCATCGGCGCCGCAATGGTGACCATCGGCGGCACCGCCTCGCTGCTGCTGCGTCGGAGCAGAGCGGCCCTCGACGCGTGACGTCGACACTCTGAGACAGGTCACCGCGAGGGGTTTACGGCCGACAGGCCGGAAACCCCTCGCTGCCGTCGGCCCAGCCGACCCCGACGACCCGCCACCCGCGGGAAGACCACCAGGTGCCGGGGCCCGACAGCCGTTCCGGTGCGGCCGACCGTTCCGGTCACGGGGTGTGGCGCCACCAGAGGCGTCCCACGACGAGTTCGTCGAGGTGGCGGACGGTGTCGGCGACCATGTGCGCGGGGGCGTCGGGGCGTTGGAGCGCGATGCGCAGGTCCGAGGCGAGATGACTCGCCTCGCGAACCTCGCACTCCGCCCGGAGGGTCGCCGAGGACGTCGTCGTCGCACCGGCGATGACGTCGAGGACGGCCTCGAGGTGTGAGCCGGCGAACCGGGCCAGGAAGAACCAGTCGTCGATCGGCTCACCGAGGCGAGCCCACTCGAAGTCCAGCAGCGCCGTCACCCGTCGATCGTGGGCGAGCCAGTTCCCCCAGTGACAGTCCGCGTGGACCGGGACGACCGCGCGCGCGTGCGACGGCGCGCGCTCCGCGATCGCCGCGAGGCCGTCGAGCACCCGGCGAGGCACGGTTCCGTCCCGATCCAGGGCGGCGAGGTTCTCCACCTCGGCGCGGAGCGCGGCCTGGCTGACGAACCCGCCGTGGTCGAGCGTCTCCGCCAGCGTCTGCCGGGCGTCGGCCGCAGGCGTCCAGCTGTGCAGTGCGTGCAGCCGCTGGACCGCCCCCTCGGCCAGCCGGCGCGCGGTCACGCCGTCCACACCGGGCATCCCCATGCCGGGGGCCGCCCCCGGCACGCGGGCGTAGCAGGCGTACCGGACCTCGCGCGTCTCCAGCTGGTGGAGCCCGCTGTCGAGCAGAGGAGCCGTGATGCCGGCGGGCAGGTGGGGCGCGAGGGCGATCTCCCGGTTCAGTCGCGAGTGGCCGGCGGCGTCGATGATCTTCACGACGACGTCCGGGCCGACGTAGACGTGGTGGGAGCTGCTGTCAGCGGCGCGCATCGGGCCGGGATCGCGGCCCAGGGCCGCGGCGGCGATCGCGTGCGCGACGTCGTGGGCTTGCCGCAGGTCGGTCACCGGCGGCCGCGGGGCGGTTCGGGCAACGTCCCGGAGAGGTCCGTCCTGACATCCGTTGATGGGGGCACGTCACGACACCCTATCCCGTACGGTGGCTGGCGCGACGCCTTCCGCCAGGCGGGGTTGCGGGTCGCGACCGCCGCGGAGCCGGCCCAGCCCCTCGACGACCGTCACGTGCGGCTTCTCGCCGAGGACGAGTGCCGCGACGTCGCCCACCACCAGCCGGGGTCGGCTCGGAGATCTGCTGTTCAACTGGTTGGACTGAACCCGTCGCCGACGGGCTACGAGTCGCGTGGGGACGGGACGAGCTTCCAGGCGACCACGCCAGCCGCGACCAGCAGGGCTGCCGCGATGAGCGAGGTCGTCTGCATGGCGTGGACGAAGGCCTCGCGGGCGGCGGCCAGGATTTCGACGCCCTGCTGCCCGTCGCCGTTGAGCGCCTTGTCGGCGGCGGCCAGTGACTCGTGCACCGCCTCGCCGGTCGGGCCGGGCAGGGTCGACAGGTCGGGCAGGGCCGAGCGGTAGAGGACGGTCTGCAGGGTGCCGAGCAACGCGATGCCCAGGGCGACGCCGAGCTCGTACGCCATCTCGGAGATGGCAGAGGCGGAGCCCGCCCGGTCCTTCGGCACCGCGCCGAGCACCGCGTCGGTGGCGGCGGTGAAGGCGAGGCCGACGCCGAGGCCGATGACGACCAGGCCCAGTGCCAGCGGCGCGTAGCCCGCGTAGCCCTCGCCGAACGTGAGGACGACCATGCCGGCGCCCGCGATCAGCAGCGCGACGCTGAGCGCGCGTCCGACGCCGAGGCGGGCGAGCACGGCAGCGGCGATGGCGACAACCGCGATGGAGGCCAGGGTCAGCGGCAGTTCACGGAGGCCTGCCTGCAGCGGCGAGTAGCCGCGGACGAGTTGCAGGTACTGGGAGAAGAAGAACAGCAGGCCGCTGAAGGCGAAGATGGCGATCAGGCTGGCGACGACGGTGCCGGTGAAGACCGGACGGGCGAACAGCGTGAGGTCCACGAGCGGGGCGGCCAGGCGGCGCTGACGGCGCACGAACAGCACCGCGCCGACGAGGCCGACCGCGGCCGCGCCGACACCGGCCAGGTCGAGGCCGGCGGTGGCGGCGTGCTTGACGGCCCAGACCAGGGCGACGATCGCCGCCACCGACAGCAGGGCGCTGAGCAGGTCGAAGCGCCCGGGACGCGGGTCGCGCGACTCGGGCACCAGGGCGGCGACGGCGGCCAGCACCAGCAGCATGACCGGGACGTTGATCACGAAGACGGAGCCCCACCAGTAGTGCTCCAGCAGGGCTCCACCGACCAGGGGGCCGAGCGCCGCGCCGCCGGAGGCGCCTGCCGACCAGACGGCGACGGCGCGGGTGCGCTGACGTGCCTCGGTGAAGATGTTGCGCACGATCGACAGCGTCGAGGGCATGAGCGTCGCGCCCGCCACGCCGAGCAGCACCCGGGCCGCGATCAGCCAGCCGGCGCTGGGAGCGAAGGCCGCCAGCAGCGACGCGGCGCCGAAGCCGGCGACGCCGATCAGCAGTAGCCGCTTGCGCCCGATGCGGTCGGCCAGCGTGCCCATGCTGATCAGCAGGCCGGCGAGGGCGAAGGAGTAGGCGTCGCCGATCCACAGCAGCTGCGTGGCGGTGGGCTGCAGCTCCGCGACCAGTGCGGGCACGGCCAGCGCCAGCACGGTGCCGTCGACCGCCAGCAGTGTGACGGCCAAGGTCAACGCGGCCAGGGCGGCCCACTGCCGGAATCCGGCGCGTCCGCCGGCGGCGGTGGTGCCGGCAGCGTCGGGTGCCAGATCCGCATTGCTCATGCCGCCAAGCTACGGACCAACTGGTCGGCTGTGCAAGCCATTTGGTCGGCTAAGGTGGTGATGCGCCCGACACCCCACCGGCGCGGCCGGAAAGCTCAGGAACGGAGGACACGGGCATGCCGCCTCGCGAACGTGACACCGCCAGGACCCGCCGGCTGGTGCTGGATGCCGCCGCCCGCGCTGTCGTCGCACACGGTGCGCGCGTCAGCCTGGATCTCATCGCCCGCACCGCCGGGGTCTCCAAGGGCGGGCTGCTGCACCACTTCCGCAGTCGCGAGCAGCTGCTGCTGGAGCTGGCCCGCGACCTGGCGGAGCAGTTCACCACCGCCGTGCACGCCGCCGTCGATCCGCGCGACCACGCCCGGGGCCGGCTGGTACGCGGTTACGTCAGGGCGACCTTCGACGGGCTGGGCGACGGGTCGACGGTCCCGGAGCACGTCATCCTGGCCGCCACGCTGGCCGGCGTTCCGGCCGTGGCCGAGTTCCTACAGGAGGACAACCGGACCTGGAGCGAGGCCCTGGACGCCGACGGCCTGGACCCGGACCGGGTGCGGCTCATCACCCTCGCCGCGGACGGGGCCGCCGTCGCCGGTCTCTACGGAGGCGGCACGGACCCCGACGAGGCGAGGCGCCTGCGGGACCTGCTCATCCGGCTGTCCCGCGACGAGGGACCACTCGTCCACGCGGACTGAGCCGGTATCGGAGGCCGCGCCGCCGCCCCCGGCGCGTCAGGACGTGGGTGCGCCGGCCGCCCGGCCGACCAGTGCCTGGGCCACGTCGCGAACCTTGCGGTTGGAGTCCTGCGAAGCCTTCCTCAGGACCGCGAACGCCTGCTCCGGAGTGCAGCGGCGCTCGGCCATGATCATGCCCTTGGCCTGCTCGATGACCGCCCGGCTCGCCATCGCCTCCAGCATCTGCCGGGCCAGCGTCGCGGTGCTGTCGTAGAGCTGCGCGTTGGCCAGGGCGACTGCGGCGTACACGGCGAACGCCTCCAGAACCGCCACCGCGTCGTCGTCGAAGGCGTACGGGGTGGGCGCGTAGACGTTGAGCACTCCGCCGACCGCCTCCTGGATGGGCAAGCCGATCGAGACCGAACTGCCGGCTCCGGCCCTCCGGCCGCGTTCGGCCCAGTCCGGCCAACGGTCCTCCGCGGCGAGATCGGGTACGGACACGACGGCGCCCCTGGCGGACGCGTCCAGGCACGGCCCGTCTCCCTGCGCGTACTGCCGCTCGTCCAGGTCCCGGGAGACGTCGTCGGTGTACGCGGCCGTGTGACCCGCTCCGCCGCGCACCAGCGCGACCGACGCCTCCACCGGGACGGGCAGAACACGTTTGGCGAGTTGGGCCACGCGCCGCAGGAGGTCCTCGAGGCCGATCTCGCCGAGCTTGAGGCGGCCGAGTTCGGCGACAGCGTCAGAGAGATTCGTGGGCGTCATTGACTGGTCCTCAGAACCGGCGCGGCCCACCACAAGAAACCGGGAAAGAAGGCGGGGTACGTGCGAATGGCAGCCCGCGATGGTGGGCCGCTGCACGGACCCACCGTCGCGGAGCCGGGACCCGCGCCGTCCTCGGCGCCGGTTCGCCACAACCGGTAATGCGGATGCGGGCTACAGAACCGCCACTCTACCCCCTGCCGCGCGGATCGCTCGCCGCCAATTCGTACGGCCTTCGGTGACCTCAGAGGTGTGGGCGGGAGCGTCAGGGGTAGGGACCATCACGGGTCAAGACATGCGCCCTCCCCCGCCGTTTTCCGCCGCGCTCCACGCCGCAGCGGACGGACCGGTTCGATGGAGAGCGGAGAGGCCATGGCAACGGACGGGCTTCCACGCACGCGCAGGAGCTGTCGGGCTCGCCACGAAGCGGATCGCACCGGGACCGGTAAGCCGATCATGTCGTTGAACCTGACCTGCGACGGCCCGACGAGGCTGGTCAGCGTCTCGGGTGAGATCGACATGAGCAACGCTTACCTGCTGGCGGAGCTGGTGGAGTTCGTCTGCCAGCTCCCCCGCCCGTGATCGCCGTCGACCTCTCCGCGGTGCGGTTCTTCGGCGCCCACGGCGTGAGCGCGCTGCTCCAGGCCCAGCAGACCGCCACCGACGCGGGAGCCGCGTTCCTGCTGCGCGATCCCGCGCCGTGCGTCACCTACATCCTCGCCACGACCGGGGTGCTGCCGAGCTTCACGCTCACCGAGAGGCCGCCGCGCGTCCCCCGACCGGCGGCGGGCGGCCAGCGCCGGCACCCCGGCCTGGTGGCGGGCAGCACCACGTACGGAAACGTAACCCCTGGCGGAGGCATTCGTGAACGTTGACGTCCGCACCTACCTGGACGCGCACCGCGCCGACCTGATCGCCGAACCTGTCAGGTGGGTGCGCATCCGCTCGGTCGCCGGGCTCCCGGAACGCGAGATCGAGCTGCTCCGGTCCGCCAACTGGCTCGCCAACGCGCTGCGCGACCTGGGATTCCCGGTGGCGCGGGTGTGGACGGAGGAGGGTGCGCCCGCGGTGAACGCCGCGTGGTGCGACGCCCCGGCGCGCGTGGGCCTGGCGGCCCGGTCCGGCCAACACCGTGTCGCCCTGGGACCGACGACGGGCTGCTGGCGCCCCCTTACCCGCCCGTCGTCGGCTCACACCGGCCCAACCGACACTCCGCTCGGGGGACCGTCGGCGGCGCTGTGGGGACGGCGTCCGACTGCGTGCTCAGCCGACGGGGGCGCCGAACCACCTCGGCATCCGGTGGAGGAGATCTGCCTGGTCTTCGCCGACCCAGGCCACGTGACCGTCCGGCCGCAGCAGCACGGCCGGCACGTCCAGTTCCTCGCTGCCGTCGACGACGTGGTCGATCCGGTCGGCCCACCCGGCGACCGAGAGCCGGCCGGTCCGGTCGAGGAGTAGCCCGCGACCAGCGTGCAGCAGCCCGTAGAGGCGGCCCCGCGTCAGGCCGATGTCGCGCATCCGCCTGCCGAGCAGTTCGTGCCCCTCGCCGAAGTCGTAGCGGACCTCGATGGCGGTGATCTTCTCGGTCAGGTACCGGTTCACGTCCTGGAAGTTCATCAGTTCCGACAGCAGCCGCCGCACCGCCCGGGGACCCGGCTCGGTGGAGAGCAGCTCCATCTGCGCGCGGGTGTTGTCCAGCACGTCGGCGGCCACCGGGCGCCGTTCGGTGTGGTAGCTGTCGAGCAGCCCTTCCGGCGCCCAGCCGTTCACCTCGGCGGCCAGTTTCCAGCCGAGGTTGAACGCGTCCTGGATGCCGAGGTTGAGCCCCTGCCCGCCGGTGGGCGGGTGGATGTGTGCCGCGTCGCCGGCCAGCAGCACCCGGCCGACCCGGTAGCGCTCGGCCAGCCGGGTGGCGTCGCCGAAGCGGGAGAGCCAGCGCGGTGAGTGCACGCCGAAGTCGGTGCCGGCGTACACCCGCAACTGCCGCCGGAAGTCCTCGATGGACGGCGGGACCGTGCGGTCCTCGGCCACCCCCTCGGCCGGCACGACGACGCGGTACACCCCGTCCCCGAGGGGGCCGACGCCGAACCGCAGTTGGGTCTTGCGGACCTCGGCCACCACGGCCGCCACCGTCTCCGGGTCCTCGGTCACCTCCATCTCGCCCAGCAGCGTCTCGACCCGCGTGGGTTCGCCCGGGAAGCCGACGCCGAGCAGGTTGCGCACCGTGCTACGTCCGCCGTCGCAGCCGACGAGGTAGCGCGAGCGCAGTCGCGTGCCGTCGGCCAGCTCGGCGGTCACCCCGTCGTCGCCCTGGCTCAGCCCCACCAGCTCGCAGCCCCGCCGAAGCTCGGCACCGAGCTCCGTGGCGCGCTCCTCCAGCAGGCGGTCGGTGGTGGGCTGCGGGATGCCGAGGACGTACGGGTGTGCGGTGTCCAGCCGGTCCGGTGGCGGCTTGGCGATGCCGGCGAAGAACCCGCCGACCGGGTACTGCCTGCCGAGCGCGAGGAACCGCTCCAGCAGGCCGCGCTGGTCCAGCACCTCGATGCTGCGCGCGTGCAGGCCGAGCGCGCGGACGTACCTGGTCGGCTCCGCCTCCCTCTCCAGCACGAGCACGCGCACGCCGTGCAGCCGCAACTCGCTGGCCAGCATGAAACCGGTCGGCCCACCGCCGACCACGATCACGTCGATCATGGAACCCCTCATCAAACGAGATCGAGATCCGGCCGGTCGCGTGGCGCGATCCGGCGGGACGTACGCCCGCACCTCCGTGCCGGTCCGCGGGCGCTGCGGCGGTGCGACGTCCGCGCGCGACCCGTACTCCGACAACAGCACGCGTACGTCACGAATCTCTGAATTCGGCAGGTTCTGCCCTCGGTCGACGATTCTGCGCCACGACCCGGGTCTTGCCGCAAGACCCCCGGTGCGATATACGTTGAGAGTGGCAGGGAGCGGACAGCTTCCCTGCCTTTGCTCTTGGCGGAACTCCCGACCGCGCCCGCCGCGCTTCCAGCCGTGCCGAGACAGCGCCGGCGCGAGACGGCGTCGGCGCGCCCCGGCTGAGGGAGAAGCCCGCTATCCCCCGAGCGCCTGTCGGGCGGCCTCGCCCATGGGATCGTCGCGGGTGGGCAGCTGCCGGATGGTCGGCAGCACCTCCTCCTGGAAGACGCCGTGCAGCCGTCGCAGTTCCCGCGCCGGGCGCTCGGCGTCGTCGACCCGCACGTCCCAGAGCGGGTACGGCTGGTCGCCGATGACCGTCACGGTCGCCGACCGTGCGCCGTGCCGGTCGCCCCCGGCGTCCTCGCCGGCCACGATGGCCAGCACGAGCCGCTCCGCCAGATCGAGTTCCCGGCTGGCCTCGAAGACCCGGACGATCTCCGCGAGAGTCTCCGGGCCCACCAGGCGGTTGCCCTGCACCGCGTGACCCGGCCCGGTGTGGTGTCCCGCCCATTCCTTCGTACGGGTGCCGGTGAAGGCGTGCGAGCGTCCCAGGCGGTCGACCATGCCGACCTGCCGCACGTCCCGACCCGGGTCCCGGGCCAGCAGTTCGGTCAGGACGTCCCGGGGTGAGCGGCCCTCGGCGAGCAGCGGCAGGCCGTCGTAGGCCAGGAACGGGTTGGGGGTGGCCTGGGTCGCCACCGCGCCACCGCCGGAGTGGACGTGCGCGACGAGCTTGCCGACCGCGGGCCTTGCCGTCAGGGCCCCCACCCCGAGCTGTCCGGTACGCGGACACCGCGCCGCAATCGAGAAGGTCACGGCCGGCGGGTACCCGGCCGCACGCCCGCCATGCCTCAGACCCACGAATCCGGCCGTGCCGGCCACCCCGCCACCGCCCGCTGCCCGGTGGGTGGATCACGTCGGGCGACGAGGCTCGAGAGGGCCGTGCGGGCATCGAGGGCAGCGGCGGTCGGCCATGCGCGACGGATCAACCGGCGCCACATGACGGCGTAGCACCCCATGGTCACATCCCGCTCAGTCCACCAAATGCTGGCCCGCCCACTGCACCGGAGCACCCACCGAGCGGCCACCGGCGGGTCTCGAACCCCGGCGAGTGTGCGGATCCGGGTCGCACGACTGCGCACCGCACCGGTGGGAATTCGATGGGCTCGCCCGGGCTGGTCATTATGGTTGGTCGATGGACGTTGTCAGCACTGCCGACGTCTCGCCAGGCGACCGGTTCGCCTTCTGGCGCGAGGTCAGCGCGAAGCTCTGGGTACCGTACGACCTGGCCCGGGAGCGGCAGGCGGAGACCGGATTCGAGGCGCGGGTCGGCATCAGCGGGTTCGGCCCGGTGCAGGCGACCCTGATGACGACGATGGCGCACTCGGTGCGCCGCACGCCCCGGCTGATCCGGCAGGCCGACCCGGAAGTGTTCAAGGTGAGCTGCATGGTCAGTGGCAGCGGCACCCTGACGCAGGACGGCAGGCGCGCGGAGTTCGGCGCCGGGGATCTCGTGCTCTACGACACCTCGCGTCCGTACGTGGCCGAGCTCCGGCCGGACGATTCGACGAGCCGGATGCTGCTCCTGCGTTTCCCCCGGGCTCTGCTGCCGTTTCCTCCCCGGGAACTGCGTGAACTGAGCGCCGTCCGCATTTCCGGCGCCCGCGGCGTCGGCGCGTTGTCGTCGCGGTTCCTGCTACAGCTCGCCGACCAGATGGACGGACTGACCCCGGCCGAGACCGCGCGGGTGGCCACTCTGACGCTCGACGTGCTGACAACGGCGTTGGCCGACGCGCTCGACACCCGGAAGGGCGTCCCCGCGGACACGCGCCGGCGGGCGCTGACCGCCCGCATCCACGCCTTCATCCGCGACCATCTCGGCGACCCGGGCCTGACCCCGGAGGTGATCGCCGCAGCGCACCACATCTCCGTGCGCTACCTCCACAAGCTCTTCCAGCAGGAGGAGCACACCGTCGCCGGCTGGATCCGCGAACAGCGCCTCGAGCGGTGCCGACGCGACCTCGCCGAGCCCCGGCTCGCCGCCCGTACGATCAACGCGATCGCCGCCCGGTGGGGCTTCACCAGCGCCGCGCATTTCAGCCAGGCGTTCCGCGCCCGTTACGGCCGATCGCCCACCGAGTTTCGCCAGCTATTCCCGACCGTGCACGGAGACTAAACACCTGTGCACCCCATCGCAATGACAAGCGTGGATGCCGCGGGCAGTCTCGTCTCAGGAAGTCGCTCATCCGAAGCGACAGCACTGAGAAGGGAAATCATGCGCTCGTGGGCAAAGCGACTCTACCGGGCCACCGCGGCGGCCCTGGTCCTCGCCATGCTGCCGGTCCTGTCCGGCCCGGCGCGGGCCGCCGACGTGGCCTACAACCAGAAGACCCAGGACCTGAGCGCCGCGCCGACCAGCGGGATGCCGGTCGCACTCGTCAGCCGCCAGATCACGCTCAGGGACGGCACCTACGGCTGGTGGACCTTCCCCACATCGGCACCGTGCGAGACCTACACCGGCCGCATCCTGCCCGGCACGTACACCTGGACGGACCAACTCTGGCCCGGGGTCCCCAGCGCCGGAACCTACCGGCACCACAGCTACCTGACCGAGGAGAACGGCGGCTGGTCGTACCACATCCAATGTGACTTCCGGCTGTCCGCCACCGGTTCGTACACCTGGGGCAGCGGTCTCGATCCCCACTTCTGATCCCGCATCCACCGGCACGGCTGAGCCCACAGTTCCGTCACATCGTCGAGGAGATCCGCATGAGACTCGCACGCATCTCGATCGCCGCCGTCATGTTGGGCAGCGCCGCCGTGCTGGCGGTCGCCGCTCCGGCCCAAGCGTCCTGCCCGCAGGGTATCGCCAGCTTCGAGCCACAGGTCAACGGCACGTTCGCCGGGACCGGCATCAACATCCGCACCGGGCCCGGCCCCGACTGCACCTCACGCGGCCAGGGCCAGCCCGGTCAGACCGCGACGTTCCGCTGCTGGCGGACCGGGCACGACGGCGCCCGCTGGACCTACCTGCACAACCGCGCGACCGGCGTGTCAGGCTGGTCCCGAAGCGACCTGCTCTCCGGCGGAGGCGCTACGGTCTCCTGCGGCGTCTGAGCCGCAGCCGCGCACCAGCATTCAGATCCAAGGCCGTCGCAGACGGCAGAGCGCGATGGTGTGCGGCGCACCCGTCCGAACTCGCGGGGACGGGTGCACCTCCGCAGAGGTACGCCAGGACGGCTTCGGAGCGAAGCCAGGCGGGCCGCTGACTGTTCGCCCCCGAACGCCAGCGGTCCGAGGACGTGGTTCAGCTGTTGCGATTCGGGTCGGTGAGAGCGTCCCAGTCGTCGGCGCTCATCGGGAGCGGCGCCCAGTGCGGCAGGTAGAAGGGTCGCCGCGGTGGGTCGGCCACCGTGAACGGCTTGAACTCCGGATCCGCGATCACCCGGTAGACGAACTCGGCCGTCGACATGTCGAGCTGGTGCCACGGCTCGATGCCGTCCCACCGTGCGACCACAGGCCACCGGTCGGGCTCCACCGAGCGGTCCGCCAGCCAGTAGTACTCCCCCTCGGTCTGATCGCTGCCCCACTGGATCAGCCCCGATCCCTTGTCGGGCTCGTACATCTCGTAGGGGGCCCACAGCCGCGGGGACTCATGCCCGGCTGCCCACTGCCGACAGGAGGCCCACGTCCGGAGCAGCGGTTGCGCGTGGTCGTCGGTCGGCCGCAGAAGGTCCAGGTACGCGTAGAACGCCCCCGGCACGAACCGTCGACACAGCTCCTTGAAGTCCGACGGCAGCGCTACGCCCAGCTCCGCTTCCACCTGCTGCCAGCCGGCACCAGCCTCGGGCTCGTGGTGCCACCCGGTCACCTCGATGATCCGGTCGATCCACGTCAACTGGTCATTCACGGCCGGCAAAGTAACAGCAGAGGCGGACATCCCCGCGCCCGGTCGTCCGAAGGCGCCCGCGCTCAGGCCAGGCCCAGACTGGTGGCGAAATCAGTGATCGTCGTAGGCGCGTCCGGATGTTGGGCGACCTCGACGACGACGTTCCGCGCCGCCGGTCGGTGTCGTATCTCCGACGGCACGATGTTGTCGGCCCGCATCAGCGACCGAGCCGCCTCGGTCACATCGCCAATCTGGAGGTACGCACGCGCGGCGTCGACCAGATGCGCGGCCCGATGTTCGAGCGGCAGCCAACGCCATCCGTCTCGCTCGATGGTTCTCTCGTGCTGGACAACCGCATCGGTCCCGTCGTCCAGTTCGACTGCGGCGGCCACTCGGGCCAGGTCGACGGCCGTCGGTCCAAAGGCCGTGTGGTGGTGGTCGTGGCCGTCGCCCAGGTCGGCTGGAGCAATCCGGTACGCGGCGGCCAGCAGCACCGACTTCGCCCGCGCCGACGCGCGCAGCACCTGGCCGAGCTGCACCGCCGCGCAGGCCAGCAGCACCCGGTCACCGGTCGCGGCGGACATCGCCCGGTCGGCGGCCAGCCAGGCGAGGCTTGCCTCGTCGAGCTTGACCAGCAGCGCCGCCGTCACCCGGTACGCCTCCACCACGGCCGTACGGTCAGCATTCGGGTCCTGTGCCTGAAGCCGTTGGACATCCGTCAACAGCATCGGCAGTTGCTCGATCAACTGCGGATACCGGGCGTGCTGGTAGGTGGTCCACGCGTGTCCCACCGCACGGCTCAACTGGTCAGGTGACGCGTCCCGCCAAGCAACCGGTTGGCCGAACGCCATCCCGTACGTGGACAGGGCCGCCCGAATCCGGGAGATGCCTTCCGTACGCTCGGCCAGCTCGGCGGACCGCGCATCACGTCCAAGAATTGCCGCAGTCTCGACCCGAAGGAGATCGGCGCGGATTTGCTGCAAACACGGCTCGCGAGCGACCTCGTCGTCATGCAACAGCAACTCGACAGCCCGACCATGTGGGCCACCGCCGCCCGCGCCCTGACCACCTACGGCAAGACGACCAAGGACCCGACCGAGGCGATCGGCTGGTACGACACCGCCCGGATCGCTGCCGATCGCTCCGACGACCTCGTCGTCCGTGTCTGGGTGCGCGGCCGAGCCGCCATCGCCCTGGCCTACGAGGGCGCCGCACTGCCCGTCGCGCAGCGCTACGCGGACGAAGCCATCGCCTTGTCCGACCGTCCCCGACTCGGCCGGCTCCAAGCACTGATGGCCCGCGCATACGTCGCCGCCGGACGAGGCGACACCGCCGCAGCCATCGCCTCGGACGAGGACGCACAACGGGTCTTCGACCACACCGCCTCATCCGACGGCGAAATCTCCGACGGCGCCGTCCCGGCCTGGCGCATGGCGACCTTCCGATCCATGCTCTACGCCCGCCTCGGGCTGATCCGACCCGGCGAGCAGGCCCAGACCGACGCCGACCGGGCGCGTTGCGGGCATGACAAGAGCGTGGATGTGGCACCGGTCGGCAGCCCCGGACTGTTAGCCGCTGACTCGCTGAATCACCGCTACGACGGCGTAGACCACCCCCGCCCAGGCGGCCACTTGCCCAGCGCGGAAGAACCCCGTCCCGGCGTGAAGGAACCTGATCCTCGCCTGCTGCTCAGCTTCGTCTGGGGTCATAGTGATGCCTCCGCGTCTCGGCGATTCGGCCCGACGGCTGATCTTGCCCGTTCCGCCCGGCGAAGTGAACCCACCGACCGGTTCGCTGGCCGTTGCTGTTGCTTTCGCTGCGCCCTGGCTGCCTCACCACGTCCTATAACCTCTGCATGTGACGCCAACCGGTGCCCGCTACCCGGGCGAGCCGGCAGGGATTCGTCCGCTGCCTGCTCCTCGCAGTCTCCTTCACGGCACGGACTGGGCCTCGCTCTGGCACGCATACGGACCGGCCGAGGACACACCGTCGACGCTTACCAGACTGATGGATGACGATGCCATAGTCAGAGCCGACGCGCTGGAACACCTCTTCAACACGGTGTACCACCAGAACAGCATCTATCCGGCCACCGTACCCGCCACCTTGTACCTCGCGGCGATCCTGTCCGAACCTGGCGCCGCCAAGACCCTCGTTGATGAGCAAATCCACTATCGGGCCGTTCCGCCCCGTCCGCTGCGAGTGCTGCTCCTGGACCGGCTGGGGGCGATCGCCGACGACGTCAGCGATGCCGCAGTGGCACAGCTGGAACGTCTCGGCTTCTCACTGGACGGCTACGCGGCAATGGCCGATCTCCGTGCCCAGCGCCCTGTAATCCTCCAGGCGGCCTCCGCCTTCCTGCACGACCCTGACCCTGCTACCCGACACGCCGCAGCCATCGCGGCGGCGCTGCTCCTGGACATTCCCGAATTGATCCGACGAGCCGACCTTCTTCCCTTGATACACGCCGCGTTGGCCGAAACCACTGATGAATATCACCGTGGCCGTGCGACCGACATTCTCGACGCCTGCAACGAACAGCCCGAGACGACGACACCATTTTCGAGCGGGCTCCAAGGAAGAGACACTGACTCGCCCACGGAATCTGCGGACAAAGAGCGGCTCTTCGAACACGAGCCACCCTTCTGAGCACGACAAGCACTCGCCCCCGGACACGCTGCTGTTTCTGATCCAGGAGCCTCAATCGCTGCTGACTCCTTGGCCCCCGGGCATCGGTGACCTGCTGTTTCACAGGCGCTGAGCTGCCGGATGGGTCCGCCGGTGCCCATGCTCGTCCGTCGGCGTCCAACCCGATCGTCACCCGGTCAGTCACTCACGCGTCGCGCTTGCGGCTCTGCTCCCTCACCTCTGCCGCGCAACTGAGCAACGACCTGGCCAGGGCCTCCGCCCGGTCCGCCGACAACCACAACGAGCCGTGCGGCACGTCGTCATCGGGACCGGCCAACCCTTCCGTCAGAGTCTCCGCTGGCACTTCGACGTCAAGCCGAACGAAATGATGCCCCCTGCTGTAGTCGACGAAGGCATCCAGGTACCGGTCATCATCGAAGGTCACCGCCGCATGCTGCCACGACAGCGATACCCACCTCACCCCCGACTGCTTCGGCGTAACGCGGATACGGAGCACTGCCTTGTGCCCCGTGGTGCCCACACTGGAGACGGCCGCGTTCGAAACGCTGGCAGACTGCCATCATGTCGCCTGAACCGGAATCGTGGATCATCAAGCACTTCTCGCAAGGCAACCCAGCCGGCCCCGGCCAGGACAGTGTCCCGGCGCTGCTACGCCGCATCGCAGACAGCATCGAACAGCGGCCCGGCATCGACGTCCAGGACGTCATCTTGCGCAACGAGGTCAACGCCGACGGTGACTGGTGGTCGGCCACGGTCTACTTTCACGAACCGTCGGTCTAGCGAAAACCGGCGTACAGGCCGGCAAGTGTTCGGCGATCGCCATCTAGCATCACCTAGTGGTTCCAACTAGCACGAACTCAGCTGGCGGGCTGCCGCCTCGACGGCTCCCGCTGGGAGTCAACATCGCAAGCGCATTGTTGGCTCTTCAGGCGTCGTTGCTAATATTCGCGGCGATTTCCGCCATATACGCCCAAGGGGCATCAACGCTGCCGTAAACGACGCAGCGGGCCGTTCCAGCGTCCCGGTAGACAGCAGTTCGGTCGCACTCAAGGCGTCCTACTTCCATTTCGAAGCTCGGCTTACCCTGTGGTATGCGCTTTTCTTCGCGCCTGCCTCGGCTGGCGTCGCGTTGTGGGTCAGGACGGGTCAACAGAGCCCGAAGGTAGCCGCCCTCGCAATGAGCCTGCTCAGCGTGCTTTGCTGTTGCTGCTCCGGGGGCCGGCTATGGCTATCTGACGAACCAACAGAAATCGATGAAGCACTTCCGGCCGCGTTCGATCGAGTATATCCAGCATGGGTCGAACTGGGTAAGATCGGACTAGTAGTGTCCTTTGTGCCCGCATTTATCGCGGCAGCCGCACTGGTCCTCAGTGGGCGTACGGTTGCCCGCACCTCCCCAGGATCGAACCAGTGACCTCTTCGGTGTGAACTCTCGGCGGGCCGGTTGAATCGGACTCGATGCGAGGTCAGACGGTCTGCTGACGCGCTTCTCGGCCCGGTTCGGCTGCCACGGTTGCTGTACTTCGCTGCTGTACTGCTGGCATCAGACGAGGCGCTGGATGCGGACCTTGGGTTGCTCGTTCCTCAGGTGACCCTGCTTGTGCTGGCGGACCTGCTCGTCCCAGACCTCCTGGTCGTAGTCAGGGTCCGGCGGAATCCACTTGTGCGAGCCGTCGCTGTAGTGGAACTTCTCGTCTCCGGGCCGCAGGATGCTCATCGGGTCCAGCCGAGGAATCGGTGGTGCAGGTGGCCGGCGGGGACATGGGCCAGGTCCTGGGCGGCGTCGATGAGCTGGGCAGCCAGGTAGAGGGCCAGCGGCACCGGGGCGCGGTCGTACTCGGCTCGCAGCTCTCGCCGCCTCGCCTGGCAGGGCCACTCCCCCGCACAGCCGCCGCACGTCCAGGCCGGCTTGATCGGGGGGTGAGTGGTCATCGCGGGCCGTCCTGGCTGGGCCAGTGACCACGGTTGATCGGGATGCGGTGACGGCTCCGACAGGGCAGGTGCGCGCCGCACCGGCAGATTCGTCGCCAATGCCGCCACGACCAGACGGGCCGGTGGCGACGGGCGAGGGTGAGCGCTGCCGCCAGGATGTACTCGTCATACGAGATCCGCTTCATCGGCTCGCCACAGCCGCCGGGGCCACTAGCCGCCGAGTTGGGGGATTGGAAGGGAGCACTGCCGCCTCCTCGTGCCGCAGTTGTCCGGAGGCGTGGATGCCCGATCGCGGGGCATGCGCCGGACATCCACGCCGGCGAGGACGGCCCACAGCGCCAACCGGGGGAATCGACCTCCTCGGCAACCTCCCATAGGTACCGTTGGGTAGTCAAGGGCTGACGTAGGTGGTCTACTCGTGTTGCCAACCGAGGGGAACACCGTGCCACCGCGTTACCGCTATGAGCAGATCGCTGACGACCTCGCCGAACGCATCGCATCCGGCGAGTTCCCGCCGGGCTCCAAGCTGCCCAGCCGCCGCGAGTTGATCGAGCACTACGGCGTTACAGAGCCCGTAATCGACCGAGCGATGCAGGTGCTACGGATCAAGGGAATGACCGAAACCCTGCCAGGCGTGGGCGTCTTCGTCGCCGAGTAGGCCACTCCCCCAGCCCGGCCGCGCGGCTGGACCCCTCGCTTGTAAGTTCTGCGCGCTCCGTCCCGCAACGTCTGTCCGCGGACGCGACCTCGGGCGGAGGTTCACGCTCGGCCGCCAGCGACTGTCTTCGTCCCGGCTGGTTGCTGTCACCGTTGCTGTCGACAGCAACAGGGTCAACGTCTCTAGTGGTGGTGCGCGGTCGACGCATGCTGCCCTAGGAACTCCCGAAAGAGCCGGCAAAGGTTCGAGACAGCGCGCTTGTAGTCGTCGTCGCTGACAAGGCCAACCTCGATGGCACCCATACCGAAGGTCTCGGCGAGCGCTAAAGACGAGAAGACGAGAGGACTGCCGGGATGACGGGCAGACATCCACTTTTGGAACGCCGCCAACTCAGCCTGACCACGCGCGAGGGCAAACCCCGTCAGCAACGAGAACGCTCGCTCGTACGTCGGCCGCCCGACGTACATGCCCAGGCGGTGCTCCATATGCCACAGGAACTCTTCCCAACTCACGGCCGTATTGTCCCCGACGCCGGCCGCTTCGGTGTGAAGGCGGGTGGAGAGCACCGACGGCTGTCGGCCGCTGTTAGGAATGCATGTTGTTCGGGCTCCACCCACGTCCGGTGGTATCGGTTGCCGTCTCGTTCGCTGCCTCTCTGCTGCCCCCGCGCCTCCCCTTACCCGCACGCGCGTACGGCGGCCAGGTCGCTACGCTTCTCCGGTGACGGATGGTGCCGGTGTCGCATTGGGTATCGAGGCCGCTCGGCGGTTAGCACAACTGGACCTGGTGGACATCCAGCCAGGGCTCACCGACGCCGAGTTCGTCAGCATCGAGCGACGGTTCGGCTTCGAGTTCGCCGACGACCACCGCGCCTTCCTCGCGGCCGGACTGCCAGTCTGGACACCTGGCCACGATGACCACCCCGACAAGGCAAGTTGGAGCTGGCCGAACTGGCGTCAACTTGACTCCACCACCCTGCAAGAGCAGGTTGACTGGCCGCTCACCACCGCGCTCGACGACATCGAGCAGGGCGAGTGGCCACCCGGGTGGGGCAATCGCCCTCACGACCCCGTCCGGCGCATTGCCAAGGCGAAACGCCTTCTCGCCGACGTTCCCCAGATGGTTCCCGTGTACGCCCACCGCTACCTGCCGGCCGGCTGCGGCTCCTTCGGGCATCCCGTGCTGTCCATCCACCGGCTGACCGACACCATCGTGTATGGCCACGACCTCGCCCACTACATCGATCAGGAGTTCCGAGAGCCCAGGGTGACTGTGACCCTCTGGCGTGACTACATGTGAGAGGGGAAGGCCGGCGCCCGTCTGCTTGACCCCGGTGCAACCAGCACCCCCTGAGCTGCTGCTTCACAACCCTTGGGCTGCCAAATGGTCCGTCAGTGTCCAGGCTTGTCCGTTGGGTCCGCGCCGGTCGTCACTCACTTGGTCACCCAATTGCCGGGGTGGCCAACTAAGATCCGGTAACCACACCGGAGGGGACCAGATGGAAACATGGCGTGTCCTGGCGGCTGTCATCATCGGCCCGGCTGTGAGCCTGGTAGGCGTCGCCCTGTCCACCAACTTCCGCGGCGTGACGGAGTGGCACGTGCGGCGATCGATGTCCACCGCGAGCGTGCTACAGCGAGTTCCGCCATGGCGCTGGCTGCCAGATATCCCGCACGAGGAGCGTCTAGCGCGCTTCATCCTGCTGGAACGGCTGATTGGCATAGCTTTCGCAGCGTCCGGCTTCATGATCTTGGCTACTGTCGGCTACAGCGTCTTGACCGGTCAGCCGATGCAGACGGTGAAGTAGGCGATATAGCCGGACCGAATTGCCATCCCGATGCTCCTATGCATGTCAAGCCCGCAAGCCGCCCCGCTGACGAGGTCGGATCCCTTCGTCCCGGAGGAACTTCCGGATCCCTCCAAGGCGAGTTCGCCCCGTTCTTGCTTGCCTTGTCGGTCGGGGATTTCGGGCCGCCGCCCGGCCCGCCACGTCAAGCGGACTTTGCGCACGTACGGACGCTGCCGAAACAGCGTGAGTCGGCTCTCCGTGTCACGAACCACGCCTCCAGCGGACACCGCCACAGTGGCGCAGTTGACCCAACCCCGCCCGGCACGGACCCGGCTCCCGGGGTCGGAGCTGGCCACCCCTCCCCCCTCCCAGGTGAGCGGTTGACCTGACCCGGAGCGGCTGCGAGCCGGCTCCTGGACGACCGGCATGCCTCGCGCGGCCACCGCCCCCGTGCTTGGGCTTGCCGCGCGGACCCGGCAGGCCCTCGCTGCGCCGCGCTGCTCAGGCCCGGCGCGGCCGGCTGCCGGCGACGCACCTCCACCACTCTCCCCGCTACCCCGTCTGCGGCGGCCCGGGTCTCCCCGCTCTCCGCGCCAGCCGCCGGGCGTCAGGCGTGACGGGCGCGAAGCGACAGCGGCAGCGGCCGGCGCGAGCCCAGGCGGCGGCGCGTGCGGCCCGTTCAGGGCCGCCTTGATAGACGTACAGAAAGTTCCCCACACCGCCGCAGCCGGTCGGCCTGCAGAGCCGGTTGAGGAAAGGGTGACCAGGCCGGCAGGATTGTGGCTACCAGAGGTTCTGATTCTTGAGGAGGCCCCGATACCAGCAGACTTGACCAGACGCGCTCGAAGCTTCGTCCGCGCCCATGGGCACCGCCTGTACACCGAGATGAGCAGCGGCATTCGCGACCACTGGCTGAACCACGGCATCCCGGCCGCAGTCGTCGAGCGGATGGCGGCGTTCGATGCACTGTGGGGCGGCTTGCAGCTACCTCCGGCACCCCTGTACGAGGGTGGCCCCAAGATGCTCCAGAGCGACATGCCGGAGATGACCTCGACGGGCGACTGGTGGTTCGACGCAGGCGCCCAGCGGGTCTCCATGACGTACGCGTTCTGCATCGGCCCTCAGGGTGAGTTCGGCATCGAGGATGGTGCCGGGAGATCCGTTCTGCATAAATCGGTCGCTGGCTGGGTCGAGTCCGTCGCGTTGTCCTACCAAGCTCGCCGCTGGGCAACTCGGATCACACAAGTCCGTGGCCACGCCCTTGATCGCTTGGACCTGTCCGATCTTGAGCCGTTCACGGAAGTCGCCGGCCGTTCGGACACCTGGTGGCGTGGTGGGGAAACAACAGTTGCCGTGTACCGGGGTGAAGCTGACCTGTTCAGCGATCCGCAGCTGCAGACCGCCGTGATCTACAACGGCATTACCGAGGCTTCCATATATCTCGACTACTGACTTCCTATCGCTGGATCACGGCGGGTGGCCTGCACCCTGGTCCTCGTCACCGGCTCCGCAAGGGCGAGGCCTTGGGACTGACGTGGGAGGACGTCGACCTCGACGCCGGTGAACTGGCCATCGGCCGCCAACTCCAACGCGTACACGGCCAACGCAGCACCGAGACCCAGGCGTCCGACGCCACCCTCCCCTGCCTGACCGCCCTCAAGCTCCGACAGCAACAACGCGACGAGGCTGATAGCCGCCGGCAAGGCATGGCACGAGACCGACCTCGTATTCACCACCCGCTACGGGCACGCCCATCGAGCCGCGCAACTTCCAGCGTTCCTGGCGCACCTGCGCCACGCTGCTCGCCGACCTCGACGTCCACTCCAGAGTCGCCATGAAGGTCCGCTTCTCCGTCACGATGGAGATCTACACCCAGGTCTCGTCGCAGGCACGAGAGAAGCACTCAAGCGACTCGGCGATGCACTCGCAATGACCGGACTGCTGCCTTAGCTGCTGCACGACAGCAGAAAGGCCACCTCCCGAAGCCGGGAAGTGGCCTTTGACCTGCGTGGGCGATACTGGGATCGAACCAGTGACCTCTTCGGTGTGAACGAAGCGCTCTCCCGCTGAGCTAATCGCCCTCAGCGCCGATGACTCTACCTGATCGAGGGACCGGACCGGAAATCCGGGGTCCGCGTGCCGCGCGGCAGTCGGTCGTCCCGGCGAAGCGCCAGGTCAGCCCCGGGTCAGTGCGTCGCCAGGTAGTGCAGCGCCTCGGCCACCACGTCGATGCCGAAGCTGAACTTCAGCGACAGCCAGACCACCGCGCCGACGAAGACCAGGCCCACGGAGCCGAGCAGGAAGCGCACGGCCAGTGAGCGGCCCTTCACCCACTGGGTCCAGTTGTGCACGTGCCGGCGGGTGAAGCCGAGCAGCCGGCGGGCCCAGTGGAACTCGACGGCCCAGATGCCGAGGCCGGCGATCACCAGCAGCCAGCCCGGTCCGGGCAGCGGGATGAGGGCGATGCCGATGGTGACGACGAGGGCGCCCGCGATGGCGATGAAGATCTTGAGGGTGACCCGTCCGGTCGGGTTGGCCCGGATCAGGTCGAGGGTCGTGCCCAGCCGCTGCCGCCAGCGCGGTCGCTGCCGCCGCTCGGCCAGCGCCGTCCCGCCCGCGTCACTCCGGTCGGACGCCGCCCGACCGGGCCGGTCGTGCTGCTCCATCGGCACTGCGTACCCCCGCTGTTCGGCTGCCCGGGCCGCGACGTTCGGCGGGCCCGGTGCCGCCTTCGGATCCACTGAGGATCGTTTCGTAACCATTTCCTCCCCCAGTGTGGCTCGCGCCCGTCACTGCAACGGCCGACTGGACGTTACCGGAGTAAGTCGACGACTGAACCACCCGATGCCGGGCGGGATCACGCACTGGGCAGAACCGGAAATCCTACATGAATCTTCACATTCACGCGGCCTTTCCGACCCCCTTCCCACCACTGGGTGAAGTCAGCGTATGGCGGAGCGTAGCCAGGAGTAGCACCTGAGTATGGGAAAAGCGGGACACGCGCGTTCCGCAGCGGTGCCGGGGGGAGATCGTCCATGAGTGTCATCCGACCGACGACCGTAGAGGTCGAGACGTCGCTAAGGCTCGTCGCACCTGACGCCACCGCCTTGCCGGTGCGTGCCAGTCTGCGTTACGACCCTGCTGATCCGTATGCGGTCCATGTCCTGTTCCACGCCGAATCCGCCGGTGGCGAGGCCGTCAGCTGGTCGTTCGCCCGGGAGCTGCTGGTCACGGGCCTCGACGAGCCGGCCGGCATCGGCGACGTGCGGGTCTGGCCCTGGGCCACCCCGCGCGGGGACTTCGTCGCGCTGGCGCTGTCGTCGCCCGACGGCAACGCCCTGTTCGAGGTGCCGCGCAGCGTCCTGGTGCGCTTCCTGCGCCGGACCTACGTCGTCGTCCCGCGCGGCCGCGAGGCCGAGCACCTGGACGTCGACACCGCGGTGAGCCGGCTGCTGGCCGGTCGCTGAACCACCGGCCACACCGGCCGACCGGGGCCGCGCGGATCTGCCGAGTCCGCGCGGCCCCGGCCCACCAGGGGGTACGCGCACCGCCTCCCGCCCCTCGCCGGGCTCAGCCGTGGGTGGTGATGCCGCCGTCGACCGGGATCACCGCGCCGGTGAGGTACGCCCCGGCGCGCGACGACAGGTAGATCGCGGTGCCGGCCATGTCTTCCGGGCGACCGATCCGGCCCAGCGGCACCTGCCCCTCGATGGCGGCCCGGGACGCGGGGTCGTCCAGCGCGAACGCCATCATCTTGCTCTCGAACGGCCCCGGCGCGATCGCGTTGACGGTGATCTGCTCGCCGGCGAGCTGGTGGGCCAGGCTGCGGGTGAGCATGTGCACGGCGGCCTTGGTCGCCGAGTACGCGTACACCTCCATCATCGGCACCCGGATGCCGTCGATGGAGCCGATGTTGATGACGCGGGCCGGGTCGTCGGCGCTGGCCGACGCGCGCAGCGCGGGCAGCAGCGCGGTGGTGAGCCGGAAGACGGCCTTGACGTTGACGGCCCAGAGCTTGTCGAACGCGCTCTCCGGGTACGACTCCAGCGGCGCGCCCCAGGTCGCGCCCGCGTTGTTGACCAGCACGTCGAGCCGGTCGTACCGCTCCCGGACGGCGGCGGCCAGGCCCTCGGCGTCGGCATCGTGGCCGAGGTCGGCGGGGATGGCCTCGCAGCGTCCCTCGGCGGAGAGTTCCCTGGCCACGGCTTCGCAGACGTCCGCCTTGCGGGACGAGATGATCACGTGCGCACCGGCCCGGACGAAGCCCTGGGCGATCATCAGGCCGATCCCCCGCGAGCCGCCGGTGACCAGGACCGTCTTGCCTTCGACCGAGAACAGATCCGTCATGCCCATCCCATCGCGAGTCGGCCGGGGCCGCCGGGGCGGGGCGGCCCGACCGGCGCGGACCGGCTCCGGCCGTGCCTCGACCGGACGGCGCTACCGCTCGGTAACGTAGCCCGCCCCGACGACCTCGACAACCCCCGCCGGCCGGCCCGACACCCGCCCGCCCCACCTGCGCCGCGTTCCCGGGATGCGTTGATCGTCGCCCCGGGCTACCGTCGCAGGCGATGGTCTCTTCCGGTCAGCTCTCGCCCGTTCCGCCCGGCAACCCGGTGACCGCCCCCGCCGAGATCGACACGGTGGCCCTCGGTGACCTCGCCCCCGAGCCGCGCTGGCGGCGCCCGGTGCTGCTGGAGAGGGACCTGCTCGTGCTGACCACGGGCGGACACGGCACCGCCGAGCTGGATTTCCGCGCCCTGCCCTGCCGGCCCGGCACGCTGCTGCGGGTGCGCGCCGGCCAGGTGCTGCGCTGCGCCGGCCCGCAGCTCGACGCGACGGTGGTGCGCTGGGACCCGGCGGCGCT
Source organism: Micromonospora sp. URMC 107 (assembly GCF_051386315.1). Lineage (NCBI taxonomy): Bacteria > Bacillati > Actinomycetota > Actinomycetes > Micromonosporales > Micromonosporaceae > Micromonospora > Micromonospora sp. URMC 107. Next base: position 12,487 of record NZ_JBPQTK010000005.1, on the reverse strand, counting down.
GCGCGGGCTCGACGTCGACCCCGACGCCGTGCCGGCCTGGCTCCAGCTCGCCGGCGAGGACGAGGACGCGGTGATCAACGAGGTGAGCCAGCTGGCGGTGGACTGCCAGCGGCACCGGGGGTTGGCCGCCGCGCGTGGACTGCTGCGCCACCAGCTCGCCGTGCTGCTGCTGCGGCTGTCGCTGCTGCCCGAGCGCGCCCACCCGGCGACCCGGGCGGAGGCCGCCACCTTCCACCGGCTCTGCCGCGAGGTCGAACGCGGCTACCAGCACACCCGCCGCGTCGAGGACTACGCCGCCCGGCTGGGCTGCTCGGTGCGTACGCTCACCCGGGCCTGCCTGGCGGTGACCGGGCGCAGCGCCAAGCAGGTGGTCGACGAGCGGGTGGCGCTTCAGGCGAGCCGGCTCCTGGCGGCCACCGACGAGCCGATCGCCCGGATCGGCCGGCGGCTGGGCTTCTCCGAGCCGACGAACTTCGGCCGGTTCTTCACCCGCGAGGTCGGGGTGAGCCCGGGCGCCTTCCGCGCGGCCCGCGAGCAGCCGGTACCCGGGCCCGTCGTCCGGCCCCGCCCGCCCGCAGACGCGGCCGGCGGCCCGCGCGGGGCATGATGGCGGGGTGCAGATCTCCGCGCGCGGCGACTACGCGGTACGGGCGGCCCTGAGCCTCGCCACCGCGTACCCCCGGCTGTTGTCCACCCAGGCCATCGCCACGGAGCAGGACATGCCGCGCAAGTTCCTGGAGGCGGTCCTGGCCGACCTGCGGCGGGCCGGCATCGTCCGGGCGCAGCGCGGCGCCGAGGGTGGCTACACGTTGGCCCGCCCGCCGCGTGAGGTGACCGTCGGCGCGGTGCTGCGCGCGGTGGAGGGCCCGCTGGCCGGGGTCCGCGGGCTGCGCCCGGAGGAGACGAGCTACGAGGGCGCGGCGGAGAACCTGCCGGGGCTCTGGGTGGCGGTGCGGGCCGCCGTGCGCCGGGTGGTCGACGAGGTGAGCCTCGCGGAGATAATCAGTGGCCGGCTCCCGGCCCACGTGCGTAGGTTGACCGCCCTGCCCGACGCCTGGGAGCCGCGCTGATGCCCACCCCCGTCCTGCGCACCGAACGCCTGCTGCTGGAGCCCTACCGGCCGGACGACGCCGAGGACTCGATAGCCCTGCTCACCGATCCCGAGGTGGGCCGGTTCATGGGTGACGGCCCGCTGAGCGCCGAGGAGGCCGGCGCCCTCTTCGGGCGGGTGTTCACGAAGGTCTACGCGAACGACCTCTTCGACGTCTGGGCGGTCCGCCGCGACGGCCGGTACGTCGGGCACGCCGAGATCAAGCGGACGGAGCAGGTCGACGGCCACGAGATCATCTACGCGCTGGCGAAGCCGGCCTGGGGCGAGGGCCTCGGCACCGAGCTGGCCCGGGCCCTGGTCCGCTACGGCTTCGACACCCTCGGCCTGCCCCGCGTGTACGCGACGGTCGCCGACGGCAACCACGCCTCGCTGGCGCTGCTGGGCAAGCTCGGCTTCGTCCACGAGCGCGACATCGCCGAGGACGACGGCGGCGTCACCCGCGTGCTCGTCGTCGACCGCGCCTCCGCCTGACACCGCCCTGCCCGGTCGGCGGCGACGGGACCGACCGCCGAGGCACGACGCCGCCGGTCGGCGGGCTCGACGCCCACAGCCCGCACCGGCAGCGTTCCCGCCGTCGGACCGACCGGGCCGGTCACGCCCGCGCGGGCGTGCCCGTCGTGGTGTAGCCGCCCCGGTGGTGGATCAGCGGGTCCCCGTCCTCGCCGCCGCCGAGCGCGAGCGGCTCGGCCACGAAGAGGGTGTGGTCGCCGGCCGGCACCCGGTGCGCGACCCGGCAGAGCAGCCGGGCCAGCACCCCGGACAGCAGCGGCACGCCGAACGGCCCCGGCGTCCAGTGCGGATAGGCGGCGAACCGGTCGATCCCGCCGGTGGCGAAGACCCGGGCGGCCTCCCGCTGGTGGGCGCCGAGCAGGTGCACGGCGACGTGCTCGGCCCGGGCGAACACGGGCCAGCTCGACGAGGCGGTCCCGAGGCAGAACGAGACGAGCGGCGGGTCCAGCGAGACCGAGGTGAACGAGGTCGCGGTGAAGCCGGCCCGGACGGGCTCGTCGGAACCGTCCGGGTGGGCCGGCCCGCCGGCGGCAGCGGCGACGGTGGTGACCACGGTGACGGTGGCGGCCTGCCGGCGTAGCAGCGCCCGGAACAGGTCCCGGTCCACCGGCAGCAGTTCGGCCCCGCCCTGCCGGGACCACTCCATGGTGGTCACGCCGGCTCTGGGGCCGGGTGGGCACCCGCCGTGCGGGGCAGCCCTGCGTCGACGGGCGGGCGAGCCGCGTGGAGAAGATCGTCCCGCTGCGTCATCGCCCCATGCTGCCGCCGGCCGGGTCCCCGGTCAATGCCCCTATCGGGGGCGGAACCGACGTCGGCCGGCACCGTCGCCAACCCCTATGCCGGCGGGCGGGGGACGCCGGGGGTGGGCAGCCGCCGCACCGGCCGGGGCCCGCCTCCACCGCACGCACGGCGGCCGTCACCCCATCGGACCGTCCACGCCGGACGGGCAGGGGTTTCCCGATTCGGCGATCCGGGCATGTTCGGGTTCGACAGGGCAGGGAAGGGAATCGAAGGGAGCACGACGATGGGTCTGATGTTCCGCAAGCGCAAGAAGTACGGCCCGATCATCCTGAACTTCACCGAGAACGGTTTCTCCTCCTGGAGCATCAAGATCGGTCGCTGGTCCTGGAACTCGCGGGCCAAGGCGCACCGGGTCGACCTGCCGGGTCCGCTGTCCTGGAAGCAGGACAAGTCCCGGGCGTGAGGTCCCGAGGTCGAGCGGGGTGCCGGTGATTCACCGGCACCCCGCTCGGCGTCCGGGTCAGGACGCCGGCCCGGCGTCCCGCGCGGAGATGACCACGTCGCCGCCGAGCCGGCCGTGCTCCGGGTCGCGGGCCGCCTCGCCCGCATCGAGCAGGCCGGTGAGCGCCCGGACGGCGTCGGACGACCGGTAGGCGGTCGCGGTGAGGGCGTGGCGGCGCAGCTCGGTGACCGTACGCGGGCCGGAGCGCGCCAGCTCGGCCAGCAGCTCGCGGCGCAGCGGCCCGGGTTCCGGGGCCGGGACGACGTCGAGCAGCCGGCCCGCCGGATCGCGGTAGCGCACGCCGGCGGCACCGTCGACCGCCCAGAGCGCCTCCTTGAACGCCTCCAGGCTCTTGTCCGACCCGGTCGCGAAGGCGAGCAGCCGCGCGGGGGCGCCGTCGGCGGGCACCAGCTCCACCCCGGTCGTCAGCGGGAACCCGGCGCCGGCGAGGGCGGCGCGCGCGGGGGTGCCGGCGGCGGTGGCGAGCAGCACGTCCGCCGGCTTGCCGGCCGCCGCGGCGGTCAGGACGGCGGAATCGGCGTCGTCGTCGTCCACGACGGAGAGCAGGGGCGCGCCGGCCGCCCCGGCCGCCTTCACCGCCACCGGGAGCCGGGCCGGGCCGCCGGGCACGAGGTGCACGGCGACGCCCGCCGGCAGTTCCGCCTCCACGGCCCCGAGCCGGGCCGGCAGTTCGCCGGTGTCGTGCGCGAGCACCAGCACGGTGAGCTGGCGACCGCGCAGCCGGTCGGCGTGCCCGGCGACCACCCGCAGGGCGGCCTCCGCGGAGCCGGCGTCGCCGCCCGCGTACGCCAGGGCGAGAGTGGCCCGGCGGGCGCGGTGCAGCGCCCCCGGCAGCCAGGTCTCCAGGTGTCGGACGAGCAGCTCGCGCAGGACGGCGTCGGTCGGCATGCTGCCGTTCTACCGCACGCCCGCCCCGGGGCGGACACAGCTCCCCCGACGGGCCGGGGGCCGCGGCGGCCCGGGACGGGTCTGGCTGCGGCGGCGCCGGGCGCCGGGGCGGGTCGGCACGCGTCTCCGGGGCGGGTCAGGCCGGGACGGAGACGCCCACGCCGCCACGGGTCTGGCCGCCGTAGCGCCGCCGCTCGGCGTCCAGGTCGAGCCGGCCGATCCGCTTGCGCGCGGCCAGGGCGGCGTCGTCGAGCCGGTCGGCGGGCACCAGCCAGACGATCTCGAACTCCAGCCCGTCCGGGTCCTGGCCGTAGAGGCTCTTGGTGGTGCCGTGGTCGGACGCGCCGACCAGGGCGTCGGCGGCGGCGAGCCGCTGCGCGGTGGCCGCCAGCTCATCGAGGGTGTCCACCTCCCAGGCCAGGTGGTAGAGCCCGACGGTGCCGCGGCCGGCGGTGGAGCGACCGGCGCCCGCGCCGACCTCGAACAGGCCCAGGTCGTGGTCGTTGGTGGAGCCGGGCGCCTGGAGGAAGGCGGCGCCCCGGAAGCCGTCCGGCGTCATCGGGATCGGCCGGAAACCCAGCACGTCGCGGTAGAAGGCGACGCTGCGGGCGAGGTCACTGACGTAGAGCACGGCGTGGTTGAGGCGGTGGATTCCCATGCCACCGACGCTAGCGCGCTTTTGTTGAGCGTTCAACTAAGTGGCGTATGATGACCGTCATGACCCGCTGGCTGGATCCCGACGAGCAGCGCACCTGGCGCGCGTACCTGACCGCCTCCCGCGCGCTGATGGAGGCGCTGGACCGGGAGCTGCAACGCGACGCCGGGATGCCGCACGCCTACTACGAGATCCTGGTCCGGCTCTCCGAGGCGCCGCAGCGGCAACTGCGGATGAGCGACCTGGCCGAGGCCACCGGCTCCTCGCGCAGCCGCCTCTCGCACGCCGCCGCGCGCCTGGAGGCGGCCGGCTGGGTCCGCCGCGAGGAGTGCCCGACCGACCGGCGCGGGCAGATCGCCGTCCTGACCGACGAGGGCTTCGCCACCCTCGCCGCCGCCGCGCCCGGCCACGTCGAGGGGGTACGCCGGCACCTGTTCGACGCGTTGAGCCCGGCCCAGGTGGACCAGTTGCGCCGGATCAGCGAGACGCTCGCCGCACACCTGACCGGTTCTTGACCAATCCACCCCGGCCCGGGTCTTGTACTTACCGTCGTCGGATGAGCACGATGGGGCGTGCCTTCCGGCTTCGGTGATCTGACTGACCAGGCGCACCACCTGGTGTCCGCCGGCGACCTCGCCGGCGCCCAGCGGCTGCTCGCCGACGCGCTGACCGACGCGGACCCGCGTCCCGCCAACGCCACGCCCGAGCTGGCCGAGGCCGCCAGCCTCCAGGCCCGCGTGCTGGTCGCCCTCGGTGAGCCGCACTCGGCCCGGGGCTGGGCCGCGTTCGCGTACGCGGCCACGACCCGGCTGCACGGGCGCTCCGACCAGCGCACGGTGGCCGCCGCGGCCACCCTCGCGGCGGTGCTGCACCGAGTCGGCAGCTGGTCCCGCGCCGCCCGGCTCTACCAGGAAGTGATCATCGAGCTGACCGCGCTCGACGGTCCCGAGTCGCTGCGGGTGCTCGCCGCCCACGCCGACCTGGCCACGGTGGAATACGCGCGCGGCCAGTGCCAGGTGGCCCGCGACCGGTTGCAGGACGCCTGGGAGCTGCACCGCGAGGTCTACGGCGACGGCCACCCCAGCGGCATCAAGATGCTGGCCCGGCTCGGGGCGATGCAGCGCGACTGCGGGCAGTTCGCCGAGGCGCACGACAACCTGGCGCTCGCCCGCGAGCTGTGCCGACAGCACCTGCCGGCGGACGATCCGCTGGCGGCGCAGGTGGCGACGCTGGCCCGGGCGGCGGCCAACCCGGACCACGTCTGCGCCGACACCGCACCCGTCGGCCGGGACGGCCCGATCGTGCCGTCCGCGCGCACGCCGCCCCCGGGCGACGGGCCGTCGACGGCCTACCACCCTTCACAGCCGGGTTACCGCCCGGCGGGGCCGGACCCGTACGCCGGGCCACCGCACGTGGTGCCGACGCCCCGGCAGCCGACGGAGGACCCGCCACCCGGCTGGTGGCCCCCCGAGGCCGACGCCGAGGACGCTCCGGCCGACAGCGCCGTGCCGCCGGCGGTCGTACCCCTGGCTGGCGGCGTCGAGGCCGACGGGGTGCACCGGGTCCGCGAGTCCGGCGCGCCCGAGGAGCCCTACCAACCGTCGCGGCTGCTGCCGGTGCCGGTGCACCGCGCGCCGTCGCGGCGCAACAACCGGCTGCTGCCGCTCGTCGTCGGTGGCGTCGTGGTGGTGCTGCTGGGCACGGCCGCCGTGATCGCCGGGGTGGCCGGGGTCGACGGTGACCCCGACCCGGCGCCTCCGGCCGCGACCGGCGCCCGGGCCTCCACGCCGGCCGGCACAGGCACCCCGCCCGCCGCCGGCCCGACGACGGGGGCCGCGGCCTCCCCCGGCACCCCGCCGGGCTCGGTGACGCTGCGGGACAACCGCGACAACGTGGCGTTGCGCTGGACGTACCCGGCCGGCGGGGAGGGCCCGGTGGTCATCTCGGGCGGCCGGGTCGGCCAGGCGCAGACGGCCTTCGCCAACCTGCCCGCCGGCACCACCGCCTTCGTCGTCTACGGGCTGAACCGCAGCACCGACTACTGCTTCACGGTCGCGGTCGTCTGGTCGACCGACACGATCGCCCGCGCCCAGGAGGTCTGCACCCGCCGCGGCTGACGGGCCGGCGCGGTTCCCGGGGCGGCCGACGTGTCCCACGGCCCACGCCGGGCGTGCGGCCTGGATCCCGGTCCGGCGTGGTCCGGCCGGCGTGGTCAGGGGTGGGCGTGGTCCGGCCGGCGTGGTCGCGGGCCGGCACGCGACGCCGGACCCGTCAGGGACGCTCCGGGTCGGGCAGGGCCGGCAGCAGCAGCCGTACCCGCAGCCCCGGACCGCCGGCCCGGCCGGGACCGGCGTCGGCCAGCTCGATGCCGCCGCCGGCCCGGCGGACCAGCTCGCGCACGATGGCCAGGCCGAGGCCGGCGCCGCCGTCGTCGCGGGCCCGGGCGTCGTCGAGCCGGGTGAAGCGGCCGAAGACCCGCTCCCGGTCCGCGACCGGGATCCCCGGCCCGTCGTCGGTCACCGTCACCAGGTGGTACGCCACCGCGCCGTCGCCGCCCTCGGGGTGTACGGGCGGCCCGGCGGCCAGCACCACCTCGCCGTGGGCGTGCCGGACCGCGTTGTCGACCAGGTTGGTCAGGATCCGGCGCAGCTCGTCGGGGTCGCCCTCGGTCCACAGCGGCGCAGCCGGCGCGTCGAGGCGCACCGGCGGCGACGGGTACCGGGCGGCCACCGCCGCCAGCAGGGCACCCAGCTCGACCGGCCCGGTGACCCGCGCCGGCGGCCGCTCGTCCAGCCGGGCCAGCAGCAGCAGGTCGTCGACGAGCCGACCGAGCCGCTCGGTGTCGGCGAGCAGGTTCGCGGACACCGCCGTCCAGTCCGTCCGGTCGGCCAGCCGCCGGGCGACCTCCAGCTCGGTACGGATGTTCGCCAGCGGGCTGCGCAGCTCGTGCGCGGCGTCGGCGACGAACGCCCGTTGCCGGTCGCGGGCGGACTCCAGCCGGCCCAGCATCCCGTTGAGCGTGACCGCCAGCCGGTGGATCTCGTCCTGCGACGCCGGTACGGGCAGCCGCCCGCCCCCGTCCCGCCCGGTGATCTCCTCGGCGCCCCGGCGCAGCGCCTCGACGGGGCGCAGGGTCGCGCCGACCACCCGCCAGGCCACGGCGGCGAGCACCGCCACCAGCAGCGGGAAGCTCACCAGCAGGATGGTCCGGACGACGTGCGCGCTGTGCCGCACGTCCGCCAGCGACCGGGCCACCAGGACGGTGCGCGGGTCGGCGGCGGTGCCCGCCGGCACGGCCACCACCCGGACCGGCCCGGCCAGGCCGACCCGCTCCCCCGACACCGTCAGCCGCTGCCGCGCGCCGGCGTCGATGCGCTCCGGCGACACCATCGGCACCAGCCGGTCGGCGTCGATCGAGGCGGCCCGCACCCTGCCCCCGGCGTCGATCACCTGCACCCGGACCTGTCCGCCGGCCACCGGCAGCGGATCGGGCAGGACCTCCTCGGCGGCGAGCAGCGCGACCGCGTCGGCGGTCCGGAACGCCTCGGTGTCCACGGCGCGTTGCAGGGCCCAGCCCAGCACGCCGAGCAGGACGAGCCCCCCGACGGCCAGTCCCCCCGCGACGCCGAGCACCCCGACCGCCATCAGTCGCCCGCGCAGCCCGAGCGCGACGCGCAGGCGCCCCCGCACCTCCCGCGTCACGGCGCGAGCCGGTAGCCGGCGCCGCGGACCGTCTCCAGGCGCTCCCGGCCGATCTTGCGCCGCAGGTACCCGACGTATACCTCGACCGCGTTGGGCGCCGTCTCGACGCTGGCGTCCCAGACGTGGTCCAGCAGCTCGGTCTTGGAGACCACCTCGCCGGGGCGGCGCATCAGGTAGTCGAGCAGCGCGAACTCGCGGCTGGTCAGCGCGACCTCGGCGTCGGCCCGGGTCACCCGCCGCCGGGCCGGGTCGAGCCGCAGGTCGCCGACCGCGAGCACCGTGGGGCGTTCGGGGGCGCCACGGCGCAACAGGGCCCGCAGCCGGGCCAGCAACACGACGTACGAGAAGGGCTTGGTGAGGTAGTCGTCGGCCCCGCAGTCCAGTCCGTCGGCCTGGTCGTACTCGCCGTCCTTGGCCGAGAGCATGAGCACCGGGAGCCAGTGCTCCTCGGCGCGCAGCCGGCGGACCAGCTCGTAGCCGGAGAGGCCGGGCAGCATCACGTCGAGGATCATCGCGTCGTACCCGCCGTGCCGTGCCGCGTCCAGCCCCTCGGGGCCGGTCGCCGCCACGTCCACCGCGAACCCCTCGGCCTGCAACCCCCGTTGCAGGGCGGACGCCAACCGCGACTCGTCCTCCACCACCAGCAACCGCACGCCCCAAGGGTGCCACCCGGGCGCCCGGGGCCGGCCGGTCGTCCTCAGCACCCTCACAGCGTCGAGGAGGCAGGATGTCCGGCAGGAGGTGTCACATGTCCGTCCTGAAGAGCCGTCCCGTCCTGCGCTGGCTGGTCCCCGTGACCGCCGTCGCCACCGTCATCGGCGGCGGCGCCGCGCTCGGCACGTTCGCCGCCCAGGCCGAGCCGAGCCTGCCGCCGCGCACCGCCGCCCAACTCCTGGTCGATTTGCAGACCTCCCGGCTGGAGGGACTCTCCGGCACGGTCGTGCAGCGCGCCGACCTGGGCCTGCCGCCGCTGGCCAACCTCGTCGGCGGCGACGGCCTGGCCGGCCTGCTGACCGGCACGCACACGCTGCGGGTCTGGCACTCCGGGCCCGACCGGCAGCGCATCGCCCTGACGGACACGCTCGGCGAGCAGGACGTCATCCGCAACGGCCGGGACGTGTGGACCTGGAACAGCCGGTCCAACACCGCCACCCACCGCACGCTCCCCGAGGGCACCGCCGGGGGCGAGACCCCCGAGCTGCCGGCCACCCCCGGCGAGGCGGCCGACCGGGCCCTGGCGGCGATCGGCCCGAGCACCGAGGTGAGCGTCGGCCGGTCCGCCACGGTCGCCGGCCGGGACGCGTACGAGCTGGTGCTCGCCCCGCGCGACGCCGCCTCGCTGGTGCACCAGGTGCGCATCGCCATCGACGCGCGGGAGCACGTGCCGCTGCGCTTCGAGGTCTTCGCCGACGGCAGCGACAAGCCGGCCTTCGAGATGGCCTTCACCCAGGTGTCGTACGCCCGGCCGGACGCCGACCAGTTCACCTTCAACCCGCCGCCCGGCGTGAAGGTGACCGAGGAGACCGCCGGCAGGCGGCAGCCCGCCGACGCGCGCGGGAAGCGGCCCGCGGACGGTGAGCGGCCGGACGTGCGTACCGTCGGCGAGAGCTGGGCCACGGTGGTGGTCGCGCGGCTCGACGGCGCCGGCGCGCCCGCCGACCGGGCCGGGGCCACCCCCGGTCGCCCCTCGAACGGGTCGGCCGGAGACCCGGCGGCGCTGCTCGGCGCGCTGCCGAAGGTCAGCGGCGACTGGGGCAGCGGCCGGTTGCTGACCGGGAAGCTGTTCAGCGCGCTGCTCACCGACGACGGCCGGCTGATCGCCGGCGCGGTGACGCCGGAGCGGCTCTACGAGGTGGCCAGGGGCTGAGCATCGGCAGTCCGGGGGCCCGCCACACGGCGGGCCCCCGCTGTCTGTGCGGGACGGCCCGTCAAGTGGCCCGGCGCGCTTGGTCGGGGCGGCTGACGCACGGTATCTTTCTCAGTTCAGGCAACAAAAAAGAACGGCTGTCGAAAGCCGTTCCGAGAGAGATGCTAACCCAATGGGAGACGGCTTGTCAACGCATTCCGCCGATTCCGCCGAATTGCAGCCCGATGACGAGATCGGCCGCGAACAGGAATACGTCTCGATGCTCTATCGCCGGCTGGACGAGCTGCGTGAGCAGGCCTCCGACCGGTTGACCGACGAGCTGCGTTCGACCGGCGGCACGCAACAGGCCCGCTCCCAGCGCGACAGTGCGGTACGGATGTACGCCGACCAGGTCGAGCAGTACTCCGCGGTGGAGAGCGGCCTCTGCTTCGGCCGGCTCGACACCGACGACGGCGGCCCGCACTACATCGGCCGGATCGGGATCTTCGACACCAGCGGCGACTACGACCCGCTGCTGATGGACTGGCGTGCCCCGGCGGCCCGCGCCTTCTACCTCGCCACCGCGGCCAACCCCCAGGGAGTGCGCCGCCGCCGGCACCTGCGCACCCGGGAACGCAAGGTGACCGCGCTCAACGACGAGGTCCTGGACCTCGCCACCGCCTCCCCCACCGCGCACGAGGAGCTGACCGGCGAGGCGTCGCTGCTCGCGGCGCTCAACGCCGGCCGCACCGGGCGGATGCGCGACATCGTCGAGACCATCCAGGCCGAGCAGGACCGGATCATCCGCGCCGACCTGCCGGGCGTACTGGTGGTGCAGGGCGGTCCGGGCACCGGCAAGACCGCCGTCGCGCTGCACCGCGCGGCGTACCTGCTCTACACCCACCGCGAACAGCTCTCCACCCGGGGCGTGCTCCTGGTCGGCCCGAACGCCACGTTCCTGCGCTACATCTCCCAGGTGCTCCCGGCGCTGGCCGAGACGGGCGTGCTGCTGCGGACCCAGGGCGACCTCTTCCCGGGGGTCAGCGCGCGCCGGGCCGAGCCCGCCGCGACCGCCGCGCTCAAGGGCCGCGCGGTGATGGTCGAGGTGCTGGCCGCCGCCGTCCGGGACCGGCAGTGCGTGCCCGACGAGCCGCTGGAGATCGAGCTGCCACAGCAGGAGGTGCTGCGGCTCGACCCCGAGACCGTCCGCGCCGCCCGGGACCGGGCCCGCCGCTCCGACCGGCCACACAACCTGGCCCGGGCGCTCTTCGACGTCGAGATCGTCCACGCCCTCGCGGCTCAGGTCGCCGAGCGGATCGGCGCGGACCCGCTGGGCGGGGAGAACCTGCTCGACGAGGCCGACGTGGCGGAGATCCGCCGCGAGCTGCGCGAGGAGCCCGAGGTGCGGGCCGTGCTGGACCAGCTCTGGCCGGTGCTCACCCCGCAGCGCCTGCTCGCCGACCTCTACGCCTGCACCGAACGGATCGCCGCCGCCGCGCCCATGCTCACCGACGCCGAGCGGGCCATGCTGCACCGCGAGCCGGGCGGCTGGACGCCGGCCGACGTGCCGCTGCTGGACGAGGCGGCCGAGCTGCTCGGCGAGGACGAGCGCGCCGCCGCCGCCCGCCGGGAGCGGATCCGGGCCCTGCAACGGGAGTACGCCGAGGGCGTGCTGGAGATCGCCCGGGGCTCCCGCTCCATCGACGTGGAGGACGAGGCCGACGGCGGTGAGATCCTCGGCGTCACCGACCTCATCGACGCCGACCGGCTGCTGGAGCGGCAGGAGGAGGCGGACCGGCTGACCACCGCCCAGCGGGCCGCGGCCGACCGGCGCTGGGCGTTCGGGCACGTGATCGTCGACGAGGCGCAGGAACTGTCGCCGATGGCCTGGCGGCTGCTGATGCGCCGCTGCCCGAGCCGCTCGATGACCATCGTCGGCGACGTGGCCCAGACCGGCGCGCTGTCCGGCACCCCCTCCTGGGCCGACGCGCTGGAGTCGCACGTGGCGCAGCGCTGGCGGCTGGAGGAGCTGACCGTCAGCTACCGCACCCCGGCCGAGATCATGGCGGTCGCCGCCGAGGTGCTCGCCGAGATCGACCCGGCGCTGCGCCCGCCCCGCTCCGTACGCTCCAGCGGGGTGCCGCCGTGGGACCGCGCGGTCGCGCCGGAGCGCCTGGCGGCGGAGCTGGTGGCCGCCAGCACCCACGAGGCGGCCGGCCTGGACGACGGCCGGCTCGGAGTGATCGTGCCGGCCGGCCGGGTTGACGATCTGGGCGCCGCCCTCACCGCCGCCCTGCCCGAGGCGGCCGTCGGCGAGGACCCGGAGCTGGAGAGCCGCGTGGTGGTGCTCACCGTCGGCCAGGCCAAGGGCCTCGAATTCGACTCGGTCCTGCTGGTCGACCCCGACCGCATCGTGGCGGAGTCACCCCGGGGCCGCAGCGACCTCTACGTCGCCCTCACCCGCGCCACCCAACGCCTCGGCATCCTCCGCCCCACCTGACCCACCAACCC
>NZ_JBPQTK010000004.1:0-108992 GCF_051386315.1 Micromonospora sp. URMC 107 | reverse complement strand
GCGCGGGCCACGGCGGGCGGCAGGTGCGCGGCCACGCCAGGCGCGGGCCACGGCGGGCGGCAGGTGCGCGGCCACGCCAGGCGCGGGCCACGGCGGGCGGCAGGTGCGCGGCCACGCCAGGCGCCGGCCGCGTCAGGTTGCGGGCAGCGGCGTGGCCGGGTGGCTCAGGCGGCGGGCAGCGGCGCGGCCGGGCCCGGGGCGGGGTGCTGCGGCCCGGGGACGGTGAACAGCGGCAGGAAGACCTGGGTCAGCGGGCCGATGGCCAGCGCGTAGGCGACCGTGCCGATGCCCACCGTCCCGCCGAGCAGCCAGCCCAGCGCCAGCACCGTGATCTCGATGACGGTGCGGACGAGCCGGATCGAGCGGCCGGGCCGACGGGCGACGTAGCCGGTCATCAGGCCGTCGCGGGGGCCGGGCCCGAGACGGGCCCCGAGGTAGAGGCCCGTCGCCGCCCCGTTGGCCACGATGCCGGCGACCAGCACCCCGGCCCGTACGCCCAGCGACCCGCCGGCCGGCAGCAGCGCGAGCGTCGCGTCCACCACCAGCCCGACCACCAGGACGTTGCTGACCGTGCCGAGGCCGGGGCGCTGACGCAGGGGTATCCAGAGCAGCAGCACCAGCGCGCCCACCGCGATGGTGACGGTGCCGAAGGAGAGCCCGGTCAGCTCGGACAGACCCTGGTGGAACACGTCCCACGGGTCCAGGCCCAGCTCCGAGTTGATCATCAGGGCCATGCTCACGCCGTAGAGGACGAGGCCCGCGTAGAGCTGGGTGAGCCGCCGCGCGGGGCGATGCCGGAGATTGCCAATCGGTGTCACCCATGCCACGCTAAAGGCCAATTGGCGCAACGTAAGAGCCAATCCTGGAGGAGTGGCCATGACGAGTCAGGTTCGGGGTGTCCAATTGGCCCGGCTCCTCGGTCAGTGGCATGCGCTTCCCGGCCGGCGGCGCAGCCCCGACTACGCCGCCCTGGCCGGCGCCGTCCGCGGGCTGCTCGCCGACGGCCGGCTGCCGCTGGGCGTGCGGCTGCCCGCCGAGCGGGAGTTGGCCGAGGCGCTGAAGATCAGCCGGACCACGGTCACGGCCGCGTACCGGGAGCTGCGGGAGAGCGGGCACCTCGCCAGCCGGCGGGGTGCCGGCAGCTGGACGATGCTCCCGGGCACCCACCGGGTGGCGAGCACCGGGCTCTGGACCCCGCTGGACGACCGGGACATGATCGATCTCGGGGTCGCCGCGCTCGCCGCGCCGCCCGAGCTGCTGCCGGCCGCCCGCGCGGCGGCCGAGGACCTGCCCCGCTACCTGGGCGGCGCCGGCTACCACCCGACCGGGATCATCGAGCTGCGCGAGGCGGTGGCCCGCGCCTACACCGACCGGGGCCTGCCCACCTCGCCCGACCAGATCATGGTCACCAACGGCACCCAGCACGCCCTCGACCTGGTGCTCCGCCTGGCCCTCGCCCCCGGCGGCAACGTGCTGGTCGAGGCGCCCAGCTATCCGAACGCGCTCGCCGCGCTGGCCGCCCGCCGGGCCCGGATCACCACCCACGGCCTGGCCGTCGAGGAGCCCGGCTGGGACGCCGACCTGCTGCTCGGCGGCCTCCGACAGGCCCGGCCCAAGCTGGCGTACCTGATCCCGGACTTCCAGAACCCGACCGGGCACCTGATGTCGGCCGCGCTGCGGGAGCGGGTGGTGGCCACGGCGCACTCCGTCGGCACCGACCTGGTCGTCGACGAGTCCTTCGTGGACCTGCCGCTGGACGGGACGATGCTGCCCCCGCCGACCGCCAGCTTCGACCGGCACTCCCGGGTGGTCACCATCGGCGGGATGAGCAAGCCCTTCTGGGGCGGTCTGCGGATCGGCTGGGTCCGCGCCTCCGCCCCGCAGGTGCAGCGGCTCGCCGCCGCCCGGGTCGGCGTCGACATGGCCAGCCCGGTCCTGGACCAGCTGGTCGCGGTCCACCTGCTCGCCGACGCGCCGGCCATCGTCGCCGCGCGCCAGGCCCAGCTGACCGCCCAGCGCGACGCGCTGTTGGCGGCGCTCGCGCAGCGCCTGCCCGAGTGGCGGGTCACCGTCCCGCACGGCGGGGTGACCCTCTGGGCCGAACTCGACGGGCCGATCTCCAGCGCGCTGTCCCGGGCCGCCGAGGAGGTCGGCGTACGCCTGGCGCCCGGCCCCCGCTTCGGCCTGGACGGCACGTTGGAGCGCTTCCTGCGGCTGCCGTTCACCCTGCCGGCCGCCGACCTGGTCGAGGCGGTCGGCCGCATCGCCGCCGTCCGGTACGACCTGGACCGGGGCGGTCGGTCGCAGTGGCGGGAACCCGCGGTCATCGCCTGAGGGGGCCGGCGCGCCGGCCGGGGGCTCCCTGCCGGGTCGGTCAATCACGCCTGCGCCCAGTCCTGCGGCTGCGAGACTGCGCAGGTGGAGGACGTGCGGGGGATACGGTGGCCGCGCGGCATCCTGCCGAACGCACCGGGGTCCCGCACCACCCGGCTCGAACTCTTCTACGACCTCGTCTTCGTCTTCGCCTTCCTCAACGTCACCACGGTGACCGCCGGCAACCTGGACACCCGCGGGCTGGTCCGGTTTTTGGTGGTGCTCGCCCTGCTCTGGTGGTGCTGGAGCGGCTTCGCCGCGCTGGGCAACGTGGTCCGTACCGACCAGGGGATCGCGCCGCTGGTCGGGTTCGCGGTCTCCGCCGCCGTCTTCGTGCTCGCGCTGAGTTTGCCGAAGGCGTTCGTCGACCGCCCCGGCGGGCTGCCCGGCCCGGTGGTCTTCGCCCTCTGCTACTTCCTGGTCCGCGCGACCCAGGTGACCGTCTTCCTCTGGGCCGTGCGCACCGACCGGGAGGTGCGCCGGCGCACCCCCGTGCTGGTCCTGCCCTTCCTGGTGGCGACGGGGCTCATCCTGGCCGCCGCGCTGGTGCCGCAGCGGCTCTTCGACGGCGGCGCCGAGGCGGGGCTGCGGCTGGCGTTCTGGGTCACCGCGCTCGGCGTGGAGTACGGCGCCGGCCTGGCCCAGCACCGCGCCGGGTGGACGGTGCTCTCGGCGGGGCACTGGGCGGAACGGCACGCGTTGATCATCATGGTCGCGCTCGGCGAGTCGATCATCGCGCTGGGGCTCGGGCCGGGCCCCGACGCCGCCCTGCCGCTGACCTGGCCGGTGATCATCGCGGCGCTCCTCGGCATCGCGGTGGTGGCGGCGCTGTGGTGGGCGTACTTCGACACCCTCGCGCTGGCCATGGAGCAGGTGCTGCACCGCACCCGGGAGCGGCGCACCCGCGCCGGGCTGGCCCGGGACGTGTACACCTACCTGCACCTGCCGCTGATCACGGGCGTGATCCTGTTCGCCCTGGGTCTCAAGGGGCTGATCTACGAGGGGGCCGACCCAACGACCCCGCAGTGGGGGGTGCCGCTGCCCGGCTTCGACATGCTCGCCCTCTTCGGCGGGGTCGCGCTCTACCTGCTCACGTTGATCATGCTCGGGAGCCGGATGCTGGGCGCGGCGCGCTGGCCGACGATCGGCGGGGTGGCGCTGCTCACCGCGCTGACCCCGGTGGCCGGGCGGCTGCCGGAACTGGTCGCCCTGGCCATGCTGGCGGTGGCCGCCGTGCTGACGGTCGCCGTGCAGACGGTCGTCGACGCCCCACGTCGGCGGCGCGTGCGGCAGGTGGCGCTGGAGGAACAGCTCGCCTCCGAGGCCGAGCAGACGCGGTGGCGGGGCCACCACCTCTGAGTCCGGCGGCCGTCACCCGGGCGGCCGGCGGCCCCGCGTCGGAACGGGGGCCGCCGGCGTCGCGCGCTCAGAGTTCGGCGAGCGACCCCGCGTACATCTTCTCGATCTCGCTGGCGAAGTTGCTCTCCACGCCGCGGCGCTTGATCTTGAGGGAGGGGGTGATCTCGCCGTTCTCGATGGTCAGGTCGCGCGGCAGGATGGCGACCTTCTTGATCGTCTCCCAGCGGTTGAGCTTGGCGTTGAGCTCGGCCACGTAGCCCTCGACCATGGCCTTCGCCTCTGGCGAGGCGACGATCTCGGTGTAGTCGCGGCCCTCCAGCGGGGTGCCGGCGGCCCAGCCCTTGATCGCGTCGGGGTCCAGCGTGACCAGCATCGTGCAGTAGTTGCGGGCCTGGCCGATCACCACCGCCTGCGAGGTGTACGGGCAGGTGGCCTTGAACATTCCCTCGATGTGCGAGGGCGCGATGTACTTGCCACCCGAGGTCTTGACCAGGTCCTTCTTCCGGTCGGTGATCTTCAGGTAGCCGTCGGCGTCCAGGGTGCCGATGTCGCCGGTGCGGAAGAACCCGTCCTCGGTGAACGCGGCCGCGGTCTCCTCGGGCAGGTTGTGGTAGCCGCGCATCACCGGCCGGCCGCGCACCAGGATCTCGCCGTCGGTGTCGATCCGGCACTCCAGGTCGCCCATCGCCTTGCCGACGGTGCCGATCCGCAGCCCGTCCGGCGGGTTGACGAAGTTGCCGGCGCTGGTCTCGGTGAGGCCGTAGCCCTCGGAGATCGGCAGGTTCGCCGCGGCGAAGAAGGTCGCGATCTCCGGGCTGAGCGGGGCGGCGCCGGAGACGAGCACCCGGATCCGGCCGCCGAGGCGGGCCTGGAGCTTGCTGAACACCAGCTTCTCCGCCACGGTGTACTTCAGCCGCAGCCCCGTCGGGACGGGCCTGCCGGCCTGCTCCAGGGCGACCTTCTCCTTGCCGACCCGGACGCCCCAGGCGAAGATCTTCGCCTTCGCGCCGCCGGCGTCCTGCGCGGTCGTCACCGCCCTGTTGTAGACCTTCTCGAACACCCGGGGCGCGCCGCACATCAGCGTCGGCCGGATCACCGAGAGCAGCTCGACCAGCTTGTCCACCCGGCCGTCGACGTACGTCGGCAGGCCCACGTGGATCGCCCCGCAGAGCAGGGTCTTGCCGAACGAGTGCGACAGCGGAAGCCAGAGGTACTGCAGGTCGTTCTCGCGCAGCAGCCCGAGCTCGGCCTGCGCCACGCCCTCCCAGCACCAGCCGCCGTGCAGCAGCTCGACGCCCTTCGGGCGCCCCGTGGTGCCGGAGGTGTAGATCAGCGTGGCCAGGTGTTCGGGGCCGATCCCGGCGACCAGCATCTCGATCAGGTCGGGCTCGGCGGCCAGCGCGCGGGCGCCCTGCTCCTCCAACTCGGCGAGGGTGAGCTGGGGGACGGCGGCGGCCGGGTCGGCGGCGCCGTCGAAGAGCACGACGTGGGTCAGCGCGGGCAGGTCAGCGCCGGCGATCTTGGCGGCCTGGGCCGGGTTCTCGGCGAACAGCACCCGGGAGCCGGAGTCGGCGATGATGTAGGTCGCGTCGTCGGGCTCCGTGGTGGGGTAGACGGTGGTGGTCGCGCCACCGGCACACATGATGCCGAGGTCGGCGATCACCCAGTCGAGCCGGGTGTTCGCCAGGATCGCGACCGGATCCTCCAGGCCGACACCGAGCCCGTGCAGCCCGGCGGCGACCGCCTTGGCGCGACGGGCCATCTGCTCCCAGCTCAGCCAGACCGGCCCGGAGTCGTCGGGGGCCGGGTGGGCGAAGGCGTCGCGGTCGGGGGACGCCGCCACGCGCTTGAGGAACATGTCGGGGATGGAACGGTACGGTACATCGAGAGCCATCGCTGTAGCCGCCTTCGGGGGGTGGAGACGTGACCACGGTCACGTCGGGTGTTCGTTACCGAAGGGTATTGCCTGCGCCCGGGCATCGGCTAGCCCTGTCGATCACGGCTGGGCCACGTCTCGGCGGATGGGCCGCCCGGCTCAGGCGTACCGGGCCGCCCGCAGTGACCAGTCGTAGGTGGCCCGGATCCAGTTGCGCCGCGCGGTGAGGGCCGACCGCACGCCGTCGTCGCCCGTCGCGAGCAGCGCCGCCTCCGTCGCCAGGTACGCCGAGAGGGCCTCGTTGAACCGGTCGGCCGCCGCCCGCAGGGCCGACGACTGGTCGCCGTCCGTCCGCCCGGCGGCGATCACCGCCACCAGGTTGTGCGCGTCCGGCTGGCCGAGGTGCTCCTTGCCGTACGAGAAGACGTCGTTGCACCAGCAGACCAGGTCGGCGGCGAGCAGGTCGAGGGCGACCAGCGAAGGCTCGGTGCGCTGCGCCGCGTCCGGCAGTGCCCCGGTGGCCAGTTCGGTGAGGGTGAAGCTGGGGTGGACCGCGCCGGTGTGCCGGCGCATCTGGACGTACTCGGCCAGCCCCGGGACCCGCCCGTGCTCCCGGTTCGCCGCCTCCCAGAGCAGTGCCAGCAGGTACTCCCGCACGTCGCCGACGAAGCGCAGCAGCGCCACCGGCCCGCCGGCGGCGCGGGCCCGCCGGCACAGGTCGCCCAGCGCCGCGCCGAGCGGCCCGGCCGCGGCGCCCGGCCCGTCGGTCCGGCCCTCCCGCCCGTCGAGCACGTCCAGCAGGGCGGCGACGGTCGGCGCCAGCCGGGTGGGGGAGTCGCCGAGGCCGTCCTCGTCGCAGGCGTCGTCGACCACGAACAGCCAGGAGATCAGGTCGGCGAGCAGCCGCAGGCCGTCGACCGGGCCCTCCGGGCATGCCCGCCCCGCCAGCCCGGCGGCGTCGGCCCGGCGTAGCCGGTGCAGCCGGTGCCCGTTACTGATCAGCCCCTGGTCGAGCGCCCACTCGGTGCTCTCCTGCGCCACCCGTCCGGTGGCGTCGTGCTGGCGCGAGGGAAAGGGGGGTTCCCGTAGCGCCGAGACCGCAAAGGTCCGCATGGTGCCCCCTGTCGCTCCGTCCCCCGACGGGACGGCGCGAGACAGCGTACGGCAGCAGGGATCGGCCGCGATCGTTGGGGAGAGGTCTTCTCAGGCCGGAATGTGACTGCTTATGCACACGGCGTCACATGCCCAGGTCGGTGCCCCGGAGTCGCTCGGCGGACGCCGCCGGCCCGTCGATCTGCACCCGGGACACCCGCTGCCGGCCGCTGAGGAACAGGGCCAGCTCGCCCGGCGCGCCCACCACCCGCACGGGTTCGCCGCCCCGGCCGACGGAGAGCTCGCCGTAGCCGGGTGCCTGGACGAAGACGTCGGCCGGGAACCGGCGCAGCGCCAGCCGGGCCAGCCCTGCGCACCGCTTCCAGAGCGCCGCGTTCAGCCCCGCCTTCAGGTCGCGCGGGAGCCAGCCGGGGCGGGCGCGGCGCACGTCCTCGTGGTGGATGAAGAACTCCAGCGTGTTGGCCAGCTCGTCGGTGACCGGGTTGCTGACGGGACTCCACACCGGCGGCCGGCGCACCTGGTCGAGCAGGCGCGGCCAGGGGCGCGCGGCGACGCGCAGGCGCACCCGCTCGGAGTAGCCGCGCAGCGGCGGGAGCAGGATGCCGCCGGCGGCGTCGGGTCGGCGCTCCCGCAGCACCAGGTGGGCGGCGAGGTCGCGGGTGGTCCATCCCTCGTTGACCGTCGGGGCGTCCGGTCCCAGCGTCTGCATCAGGTCGGCGAGCGCCTCGCGCTCCGATCGGGCGTACCGCGGCATGGCACCGATCGTAGGCGCGTGGGGGGCACTCGGCGCGCCGAGTCGGCCGGGGCGGCCGTGACGGTGGACATAGCGGACCGGGGCGGCGGAGCTGGCCCAGACCGGTAAGGATGAAGGTAGATAATTGCGGCTTACGGCAGGGGAGAGCGTGGCGAGCAGGACGAGTCGGGACGTGCTGGTTCGGGGGCTGGCCGTCCTCGGGCGGGCGATCCGGGAGGAGCCGCGCATCTTCGCGGTCGCGGTGACCGGCAGCGTGCTCTTCGGCGCCATGACGGTGGCCAGCGCCTACGTGGTGGGCGCCGTGGTCGGCGACGTGGTGGTGCCGGCGATCGAGCGCGGTGCGGTCGGGGTCGGGGGGCTCGCCCTGGCGGCCGTCGCGCTGTTCGGCATCAGCGTGCTGCGGGTGGCCGGCATCTTCGGCCGCCGGCTCGGCGCGGGCTACATGCAGTACCGCCTCCAGGCCGCCTACCGGCGCCGGGTCACCCGCCGCTACCTGGAGCTGCCGCTGTCCTGGCACCACCGCAACGCCACCGGCACGCTGCTGTCCAACGCGAACTCCGACGTCGAGGCCGCCTGGTACCCGATCGCCCCGCTGCCGTTCGCGGTCGGCACCCTGGTGATGCTGGTCGGCGCGGTGGCGTCGCTCTTCGTCACCGACTGGGCGTTGGCCCTGGTCGGTCTCGCGGTCTTCCCGGCGCTCTTCGCCCTCAACGTCGCCTACTCCCGCCGGATGGCCCCCCGGCAGGCCCGGGCCCAGCGGCTGCGCGCCGAGGTCAGCGGCATCGCGCACGAGAGCTTCGACGGCGCCCTGGTGGTCAAGACGATGGGCCGGGAGGCGCAGGAGACCGACCGGTTCGCCGCCCGCGCGGGCGAGCTGCGCGACTCGCTGGTGGCGGTCGGTCGGTTGCGCGGCGTCTTCGACCCGCTGCTGGAGACCCTGCCCAGCCTCGGCACCCTCGCCGTGCTGGTGGTCGGATCGATCCGGCTGCGGCAGGGCGAGCTCACCGTCGCCGAGCTGATCAGCGTCGCCTTCCTCTTCACGGTGCTGGCGTTCCCGGTCCGGGCCATCGGCTGGGTGCTGGCCGAGCTGCCGCGCAGCGTCGCCGGCTGGGACCGGGTCAGCCGGGTGCTCGACGCCACCGGCGAGATGTCGTACGGCGACACGACGCTCGACGGGACGCAGCCCCGCCCGGCCACCCTCGCGTTCTCCGGCGTCCGCTTCGGCTACGAGCCGGCCGAGGCGCACCTGCCCGGCACGGAGGTGCTGGGCGAGGTCTCCTTCACCGTGCCCGCCGGGAAGACCGTCGCCCTGGTCGGGCCGACCGGCGCCGGCAAGTCGACGATCGCCGCGCTGGCGGTGCGGCTGGTGGACCCCAGGGCCGGCACGGTGCGCCTGGACGGGGTGGACGTCCGCCGGCTCACCGCCGCGTCGCTGGCGGACAACGCCGCGTTGGTCGCCCAGGTGCCGTTCGTCTTCGACGACACGGTGCGGGCCAACGTCAGCCTGGACCGGCCGGGCATCGGCGACGACGACGTCTGGGCCGCGCTGCGGCTGGCCGAGGCGGACGGCTTCGTCGCGGCCCTGCCCGACGGTCTCGACACGAAGGTCGGCGAGCGGGGGACCTCGCTCTCCGGCGGCCAGCGGCAGCGGCTCACCCTGGCCCGCGCGCTCGCGGGCCGGCCACGCCTGCTGGTCCTCGACGACGCGACCAGCGCCGTCGACCCCCGGGTGGAGGCGGCCATCCTGGCCGGGCTGCGTTCCTCGGCGGGGGAGGCCGGCGAGCCGGCCGCGTCGATCCTGGTGGTCGCCTACCGGCAGGCCACCATCGCGCTGGCCGACGAGGTGGTCTACCTGGAACAGGGCCGGGTGCTCGCCCGAGGCCCGCACGCGGAGCTGCTGGCCACGGTGCCGGGCTACGCCGACCTGGTCACCGCCTACGAGCAGGCCGAGGTCGACCACGCCAAGGACGAGACGTACGACGAGGTCGCCCCGCTGACGTCGGGCCTGGAGATCGAGGTGGACCGGTGAGCGCGAGGAGTGCAGCGGAGCGGAGCCCCGCAGTCGCGAACGAAAGGCGGGCCCGGTGAGCGCGAGGAGTGCAGCGGAGCGGAGCCCCGCAGTCGCGAACGAAAGGCGGGCCCGGTGAGCGCGAGGAGTGCAGCGGAGCGGAGCCCCGCAGTCGCGAACGAAAGGCGGGCCCGGTGACCACTACCACCGACACGGCGAGGAAGACCGGGGCGGCCGAGACGTCCGGGGACGCCGAGACCCCGGAGACCCCCGAGACGACCTGGCAGACGCTGCGCCGCGGTCTGGCGCTCTCCCCGGAGCTGCGGGTCGGCCTCGCCGGCACGCTCGGCCTGGCCCTGGTCTACATGGTCGGCCGGGCGGCGGTCCCGGTGGCGGTGCAGCAGGGCATCGACAACGGCATCGTCGGCGGCCTGGACCTGGGCGTGGTCTGGACGGTGGTCGCCGTGACCGTCGGGGTGCTGGTGGTGACCACGCTCTGCGGCTACCTGATGATGCGCCGGCTCTTCACGGTCAGCGAGACCGCGCTGGCCAACGTGCGGATCCGGGCGTTCCGGCACGTGCACGACCTGTCCATGCTGCACCAGCAGTCGGAGCGGCGCGGCTCGCTGGTCTCCCGGGTGACCAGCGACGTCGACCAGATCACCCAGTTCCTCCAGTGGGGCGGCGTGATCCTGGTGATCAACCTCGGTCAGCTGGCGGTCACCACGCTGGTGATGTTCGCGTACTCCTGGCAGCTCACGCTGGTGGTCTTCGCCGCCTTCCTGCCCGCCGTTTTCGTGATCCGGCTGCTCCAGCGTCGCCTCGCGGGGGCCTACGGGGTGGTCCGGCAGCGCACGGGGACGCTGCTCGGCGCGATCGGGGAGAGCGTGGTCGGCGCGCCGGTGATCCGGGCCTACGGGATCGCCGGCCGGACGGCCCGCCGGCTCGACGAGGCGATCGACGGCCAGCGGCGGGCGCAGCAGCGGGCGATCAGGATCAGCATCATGGGCAGCTCGGTCGGGGAGCTGGCGGCCGGCCTGGCGCTGGCCGGCGTGGTGGTGCTCGGGGTGACCCTCGGCGCCGACCGCACCCTGAGCGTCGGCGAGGTGACCGCCTTCCTCTTCCTGGTCACGCTCTTCATCCAGCCGGTGCAGATCGCCACCGAGGTGCTCAACGAGGCGCAGAACGCCATCGCGGGCTGGCGCCGGGTGCTGGACGTGCTGGACGTCGAGCCCGACGTCGCCGACCCGGGCGAGCAGGGGCGGGAGCTGCCGTCCGGTCCGCTGGACATCCGCTTCGCGGGGGTGCGCTTCGCGTACCCGGGGGGTCCGCCCGTGCTGCACGACGTCAGCCTGGAGATCCCGGCGAAGAGCCGGGTGGCGGTGGTCGGCGAGACCGGCAGCGGCAAGACCACCTTCGCCAAGCTGCTCACCCGGCTGATGGACCCGACCGCCGGCCAGGTGCTGCTCTCCGGCGTGCCGCTGGAGCGGGTCCGGTTCGCCTCGCTGCGCTCGCGGGTGGTGATGGTGCCGCAGGACGGCTTCCTCTTCGACGCCACGGTGGCGGAGAACGTCCGCTTCGCCCGCCCGGAGCTGACCGACGAGCAGCTCGCGGCGGCGTTCACCGAGCTGGGGCTGGCGGACTGGCTGGACGGGCTCCCGTCGGGTCTGCACACCCCGGTGGGGGAGCGCGGCGAGGCGCTGAGCGTGGGGGAGCGGCAGCTGGTCGCGCTGGCCCGTGCGTACGTGGCCGATCCGGACCTGCTGGTGCTGGACGAGGCGACCAGCGCGGTCGACCCGGCCACGGAGGTGCGGCTGCAGCGCACCCTGGACGCGGTGACCCGGGGGCGTACCACCCTCGCGATCGCGCACCGGCTCTCCACGGCGCAGGCCGCCGACGAGGTGATCGTGGTGGACCGGGGCCGGATCGTGCAGCGCGGCCCGCACGACGAGCTGGTCCGCGACCCGGAGTCGGTCTACGGCCTGCTCTACGCCTCCTGGCTGGAGCAGACCCGCTGAGCGGACCCGACGCACCGGCGGCGCGCGGCCCGGGCGGGTGCCGGGCCGCGCGCGGTGGTCAGCGGGAGTAGAACTCCACCACCAGCTGCTCGTCGCAGATCACCGGCACCTCGTGCCGGGCGGGCTCGCGCAGCAACGTGGTCCGCAGCTCGGCCAGCTCCACCGACAGGTACGGCTGGCCGGGGCCCTCGCTGGCGTTGGCGCCGGCGGCGGCGAGCTGGAACGGCAGGGACGCGCGGCTGCGTTCGCGCACGGCCACCACCTGTCCCGGGCGCAGTCGGTACGACGGCCGGTCGACCTTCCGCCCGTCGACGGTGAAGTGGCCGTGCGCGACCAGTTGCCGGGCCTGGTAGATGCTGCGGGCCAGGCCGGCCCGGTGCACCACCGCGTCGAGCCGTCGCTCCAGGAGCGCGACCAGGCTCTCGCCGGTCTTGCCCGCGCTGCGGGCGGCCTCGTCGAAGACGCGCCGCAGCTGGGTCTCGCTGACGTTGTACTGGTGGCGCAGGCGCTGCTTCTCGAGCAGGCGCACCTGGTAGTCCGAGGTCTTGCGGCGCTGCCGGCCGTGCACGCCGGGCGGGAAGGGGCGCCGCTCGACGTACCGCACGCACTTGCGGGTCAGCGGGATGCCGAGGGCGCGGGAGAGTCGGGCCTTGGGCCTGGGGTGGTTCACGCTGGACGTCTCCGATCCGGTGCTCTAGTCTCCGAGTTAGGTAAGGCTAACCTATGAAGGAGTCGTCCATGCGGCCCAGCCCGGCGGAGATCGTCCGCACCCTCGTCGCCGGCCGGCTGCCCGGCATCGCCCACGTCGCGCACCGGCCCGGCCCGCACCAGGTCCGGCACGTGACCGATCCGGACGGACGGGTGCTGCTGCTCGTGCCGGTGGTCAGCGACCTCGCCGCCGCGCTGCGCCCCGCCGACGGCGAGTCCGAGGTGGCGCTGGTGCTGGACGTGCTGGACCTGCCGCCCGCCGCCGGCGCGCCGAGCCTCGGCCGGGCCTGGGTCTCCGGCTGGACGGCCCGGCTGGACGGGGAGGAGGAGCGCCGCGCCGCGCTGGACTTCGCGGCCGTGGAGCCGGCCGGTGACCTGCTCGACGTCGGCACCCGGTTCCGGCTGCACCGCTTCGAGGTGGTCGAGGCCCGCTGGGAGCGTGGCGACACCGTCCGCCGCATCGACCCGGAGGCGTACGCCGAGGCGGAGCCCGACCCGCTGCACGCGGTCGAGGCCGAACTCCTGGCCGACCTCGCCGACCACCACGCCACCGAGGTGGCCGGGTACCTGCGCCGCCAGCTCGGCCTCGCCGACGGCGCACCCGGCACCGCGCCCCGGGTGGTCCGGATCGACCGGTACGGCCTGCTTGTCACCCACGGGCGACCCGGCGCCCGCCGGCGCGTCCGGCTGGCGTTCCCGCGTCCGCTGGACTGCCAGGCGGAGCTGACCCGCCTCCTGCACCCGCTGGTCTGCCGCCATGCCGCGCCCCGGCACGCCGACCACGCCTGACCGGGAGGTGCCGCCCCGGCCGTCCGGTCAGCCGGCGAAGACCTCGGCGAGGTCGCCCGTCAGGTAGCGCTGCACGGTGGGGCCGACCGCCGCGACGAGCGTCTCCGGGGCGGCCGAGGCGACCGGCTCGAGCCGGACCACGTGCCGCATCATGGCCAGCCCGATCAGCTGGCTGGCCACCAGCGAGCCGCGCAGCGGCAGCTCGGCCGGGTCGGCGTCGAGCTGGTCGAGGATCCTGCGCAGCACCTGGGTGACCAGGAACTCGCGCAGCAGCCGGGCCGTCCACTCGTTGCTCACCGCCGAGCGCAGCAGGGCCACGCCGGCGGTGCCGGCCGGGGAGTCCCAGACGCCGAGGAAGGTGCGCACCAGCCGCTCCCCGAGACCCGCGCGGTCCCCCGCGAGCACCCTCGGCAGCAGCTCGGCCGGGTCGACCGGCGCGTGCATCGCCGCCAGGAAGAGCCGGTCCTTGCTGCCGAAGTAGTGGTGCACCAGCGCCGGGTCCACCTGCGCGGCGGCGGCGACGGCCCGGATCGAGGACCCGTCGAAGCCCCGCTCGGCGAAGGCGGCGCGGGCCGCGTCGAGAATGGCCTGCCGGGTGTCCGGGTTGCCGGGTCGTCGTCCGGTCCGCCGCGCCATCGCCGCCCTTCGCTCCGTCGTGCTGCCTCGTCGTCGGCCCGCCCGGGGAACCGCCGTGCCGTGGGCCGGCCCCGGTTGCGCCTGCCGGCCAGGACGGCGTCTCAGCCGCTGCGCCGCCGCAGGGTGGCCGCGGCGAGCACCAGCGCCAGCGCCGCCGCGCCGGCGACCACCGCCGCGTCCCGCCACATCGTGCCGGTCGGCTCGGCGTGGGCGCCGACCTCCTGGAGCGCCTCGACGGCGTACGACAGGGGCAGCGCGTCGCTGACCGCCTGCAACCAACCGGCCATCTCGCCCCGGGGCACGAAGAGCCCGCAGAGCAGCAACTGGGGCACCACCACGACCGGCATGAACTGTACGGCCTGGAACTCGGTGCGGGCGAAGGCGCTGCAGAAGAGCCCGAGCGCGACGGCGAGCACGGCGTTCAGCGCGGCGATCATGACCACCAGCCCGCTGTGGCCGGCGGTGTCCAGGCCGAGGACCCCGTACGCGACCACGGACGCGACGACCGCCTGGAGCACCGCGGCCAGCCCGAACGCGATGCCGTAGCCGAAGAGCAGGTCGAGCTTGCCCAGCGGGGTGGTGAGCAGCCGCTCCAGCGTGCCCGTGGTGCGTTCGCGCAGCATCGCGATGCTGGTCACCAGGAACATGACCACGAAGGGGAAGAAGCCGAGCATCACCAGGGCGACCCGGTCGAACGTCGACGGCTGGTCGACGTACATGGAGTGGACCAGGGCGAGCAGCGCCGACGGGACCACCAGCAGCAGCGCCACGGTGCGCCGGTCGTGCCGCAGTTGGCGCAGGATGCGGCCGGTGGTGGCGGCCAGGATCCGGGGGTTCACGACGCCTCCCGTCCGGCGGCGCCCGCCGCGCCGGCCCTGATCAGCCGCAGGAACGCCTCGTCCAGGTCGTCGGTGCCGGCGGCGGCGCGGACCGCGTCTGGGGTGTCGTCGGCGATCAGCCGCCCCTCGCGGATCAGCAGCAGCCGGTCGCAGCGGGCCGCCTCGTCCATGACGTGGCTGGAGACCAGCAGGGTGGTGCCGGCGGCGGCCATGGCGTGGAACCGGGCCCACAGGTCGGCCCGCAGCACCGGGTCCTGGCCGACGGTCGGCTCGTCGAGGACGAGCAGTTCCGGTTCGCCGACCAGGGCGCAGGCCAGCGACGCCCGGCTGCGCTGCCCGCCGGAGAGGGTGCCGACCAGTTGGCCGGCGGCCGAGGCGAGCCCGACCTCGGCGACCGCCCGGTCGGCTTCGGCCCGGCCCCGGCCGTGCAGCGCGGCGAAGTAGCGCGCGTTCTCCCGCACGGTCAGGTCGGCGTAGACGCTGGGCGCCTGGGTGAGGTAGCCGACGCGACGGCGCAGCTCGGGCGACCCGGCGGGGCGCCCCAGCACGGTCACCGAGCCGGCGCCGAGCACCTGCACGCCGACCACCGACCGCAGCAGCGTGGTCTTGCCGCTGCCGCTCGGGCCGAGCAGCCCGGTGACCACGCCGCGTGGCACGGACGCGCTGACGCCGTGCAGCACCCGCCGCCCGCCCCGCTCCACCACCAGGTCGCGGACGGCGATCGCCTCGTCCACCGGCGCCTCCCCGGAGAAACTCATCATGCGTTGAACTCGACGCTAGTGGAGATGTTCGCCGGGCCGCAACGGTTGACTTCGCGTGCACTCGAACTGGAAGCCTGGAGGGCGTGGACATCACCATCCGGGAGGCGACCCTGACCGTCGGCGAGGCGGCCGAGCGGGTCGGCCTGACCACCTACACGCTGCGTTGGTACGAGCAGGAGCGCCTCGTCGCCCCGGTCGGACGCGACTCGGCCGGGCGCCGTCGCTACACCGAACGCGACGTCGACTGGCTGTTCCTGCTCACCCGGCTGCGCCGCACGGGCATGCCGGTGCGGGACATGCGCCGCTACGCGGAGCTGGCCCGGCAGGGCGACGCCACCCTGGCCGCCCGGCGGGCGCTCTTCGAGACGCACCGGGCCCGCGTGCTGTCCCGGATGGCCGAGCTGGAGGAGGACTTGAAGGTGCTCAACTACAAGATCGACAACTATCGCCGGGCGGAGGGGTGCCGATGATCCGCCGGAAGCTGGGCGCGTCCGGGCCCGAGGTCTCCGCGATCGGGCTGGGCTGCATGGGGATGAGCTACGCCTACGGCGCCGGCGACGACGCCGGCTCGACCCGCACCCTGCACCGCGCGCTCGACCTGGGGGTGAACCACCTGGACACCGCCGACCTGTACGGCCACGGCCGCAACGAGGAGCTGCTCTCCCCGGTGGTGCGGGCCCGTCGCGACGAGGTCTTCCTGGCCACGAAGTTCGGCAACCGGGTGCGCGGCGACGCGACCGGCGGCACCGGCAGCCCCGGGTTGTACGTGGACAGCAGCGCCGCCTGGGCGCGCGAGGCGTGCGACGCCTCCCTGCGCCGCCTCGGGGTGGACGTCGTCGACCTGTGGTACCTGCACCGGCGCGACCCGGCGACGCCGATCGAGGAGACCGTCGGCGCGATGGCCGAGCAGGTCGCCGCCGGCAAGGTGCGGCTCATCGGCCTGTCCGAGGTCAGCCCCGCGACCCTGCGGGCGGCGCACGCGGTGCACCCGGTGACCGCGGTGCAGATGGAGTACTCGCTGTTCAGCCGGGACGTCGAGGGCGAGATGTCGGCCACCTGCCGGGAGCTGGGCGTGGCGCTGGTCGCGTACTCGCCGGTGGGGCGGGGGCTGTTGACCGGGACGATCACCGGCCGCGAGCAGCTCGCGGCCGACGACTGGCGCGCCCGGGCGCCGCGCTTCGCCGAGGGCAACCTCGACGCCAACCTCAAGCTGGTCGACGAGGTGCGGGCGGTGGCCGGCGAGATCGGGTGCACCCCCGCCCAGGCGGCGCTGGCCTGGCTGCTCGCCCAGGGCGAGGACGTCTTCCCGATCCCCGGCACCCGGCGGGTGCACCGGCTGGAGGAGAACGCGGCGGCGGCCGACATCCGGCTCACCGCCGCCCAGCGCGCCCGGCTGGGCGAGGCGGTGCCGCCCGGCGCGGTCGCGGGCGCGCGGTACCCCGAAGCGGCGATGCGGTTGGTCGGGCATTAGCCTTCGGACCGGACAGCGGGTCCGCCAACGGGCATCAGGCGTGGCATCGGGCATTGCGCGCTGATCGGACGTACGGCACGATGGCGCCGTGGGTCACGCTGCGTCACCGGACGAGGGGTTCCTGGGCGAATGGGCGGCCCGGTTGCGGGCCGGGGCCGAGCAGCCCGTGGTGGGCATCATGCTGCGCGGCAGCCACGCCCGGCGGGCCGCCACCGCGCACAGCGACGTCGACGTCGACGTGCTGCTCGGTGGCGCCCCGTACGCCGCCCGCCGGGCGTTCCTGGCCGAGCACGGGGGCCGGCTGACCCACGTCTCGGTGGCCGCCCGCGACGTCCGCTCCTGGCTGACCCGCCTCGGCGAGCCGGCCGACTGGGCGTTCGGGCTGCCGGTCACGGCGCCGGCCCGGCTGTTGTGGGCGGACCCGCACTGGCGGCCCCGGATCGACCTGCCGGTGCTCTGCCACCCCGCCGGCGAGCCGCAGCTGGAGGAGCTGATCGCGACGCTCGGTAAGGTGGCCGGCGCGCGGGACGCCGACGACCACCTCGGCGTCCGGCTGGCCGCCGCCGATCTGGCCCGGCTCTGCCCGTCCGTGCTGCGGCTGGCCAACCCCACGGTCCGGGTGACGTCCCGGCGGGCGGCCTTCGCCGCCGCCCTCGACCTGCCGGTGGCGCCCCCGCACTACCGGGAGGACCTGCTGCTCTGCCTCGGGCTGCGGCCCGGCT
Organism: Micromonospora sp. URMC 107; assembly: GCF_051386315.1. Taxonomy (NCBI): domain Bacteria; kingdom Bacillati; phylum Actinomycetota; class Actinomycetes; order Micromonosporales; family Micromonosporaceae; genus Micromonospora; species Micromonospora sp. URMC 107. Next base: position 91,565 of record NZ_JBPQTK010000004.1, on the reverse strand, counting down.
CCGTCGGCCAGCTCTGCGCCGCCGCGGCCCGCCTGGTCACCGGCGTCCTGCCGCTGATCCGCCCGTACGCCGCCGAGGTCGCGCGGGCCGCCGGCGCGGACCTGGCGGACGCCCTGACCGACGGCCGGCTGGACCGCTACGTCGATCAGCTGACCCGGCCCGCCCACCGGCCGCCGCGGCCCCAGCGGGAGCCGTCGCCCGTGCCCGCGCCCCGTGCGGGACAATGGGTCACTGTGCCCGTACCTGACGCGCCCGTGACCGGCGCCCACCCCAGTCCGCAGCAGCCCGCGGCCGACGGCACGGTCCGTCCGTCCCGGCTCGACCCGGCCATCGCCGCCCGGCTGCGCCGCACCCCCGACGGCCTGGTGGCCGCCGTGGTCCGCCAGCACGACTCCGGCGAGGTGCTGATGGTCGCCTGGATGGACGACGAGGCGCTGCACCGCACCCTGACCACCGGCCGGGCCACCTACTGGTCGCGCAGTCGCCGGGAGTACTGGGTCAAGGGCGCCACCTCCGGGCACCACCAGTACGTCCGCGCGGTGGCGCTGGACTGCGACGGCGACGCGCTGCTGGTCGACGTCGACCAGGTCGGCGCGGCCTGCCACACGGGGCACCGCACCTGCTTCTTCACCGAGCTGCCGGTCGGCGGGGACGGGGCGCAGGCCCGGTGACCGGGCAGCGCGCGACGCCCGGCGGCGGGTCCGGCACCGACGGCGCGGTCAGCCCGGACCTGGCCGCCTTCACCGGGCTGGCCGCCCGCTGGCGGGTCGTCCCGGTCACCCGCCGGCTGCTCGCCGACGCGGAGACCCCGGTCGGCGTCTACCGCAAGCTCGCCGGCGGTCCGGGGACGTTCCTGCTGGAGTCCGCCGAGCAGGGCGTCGGCTCGGCCGGCCTGGCCTGGTCGCGGTACTCGTTCATCGGCGTACGCAGCAGCGCCACGCTGACCGAGCGGGACGGGGTCGCGGTGTGGACGGGGCGGCCCCCGGCCGGCCTGCCCACCTCCGGCGACCCGGTCCGGGTGCTGCGCGAGACCGTCGAGGCGCTCGCCGGCCCGGCGTGGGACGCGGCCAGCGGCATGCCCCCGCTGACCGGGGGCATGGTCGGCTACCTGGGCTACGAGCTGATCCGGCGCTTCGAGCGGCTGCCCGAGCTGACCGAGGACGACCTCGGCGTGCCCGAGCTGGGCATGATGCTCGCCGCCGACCTGGTGGTGCTGGACCACTACGACGGCTCGGCGATCCTCGTGGCCAACGCGATCCTGCCGCCGCTGTCCGAGCCGGACCGCGACGCCGAGGTCGCGGCGGCGTACCACCACGCGGTCGGGCGGCTCGACGCGATGACCACCGCGCTGTCGCGGCCGATCCCGCCGATGGTCTCGACCGTCGAGCGGCCCCCGGCGGGCCAGGTGCGCAGCCGTACGCCCGAGGGCGGTTACCCGAAGGCCGTCGAGGCGGCCAAGGAGGCGATCCGGGCCGGCGAGTGCTTCCAGATCGTGCTGTCCCAGCGGTTCGAGCGGGACACCCACGCCGACCCGCTGGACGTCTACCGCGTGCTGCGCACGACGAACCCCAGCCCGTACATGTACCTGCTGCGCTTCGACGGCTTCGACATCGTCGGCTCCTCGCCGGAGGCGCACCTGAAGGTGACCAGCGACGCCCAGGGGCGGCGGCGGGCGCTGCTGCACCCGATCGCCGGCACCCGGCCGCGCGGCGGCACGCCCGAGGCCGACGCGCGCCTCGCGGCGGAGCTGCTCGCCGACCCCAAGGAGCGCGCCGAGCACGTGATGCTGGTCGACCTGGGCCGCAACGACCTGGGCCGGGTCTGCCGCCCGGGCACGGTCGAGGTGCCGGAGTTCGCCACCATCGAGCGCTACAGCCACGTCATGCACATCGTCTCGACCGTCGTCGGCACGCTGCGCGAGGACCGCACGGCCTTCGACGCGCTGGCCGCGACCTTCCCCGCCGGCACCCTCTCCGGCGCGCCCAAGGTGCGGGCCATGGAGATCATCGAGGAGCTGGAGCCGGTCCGGCGGGGCCTCTACGGCGGCACCGTGGGCTACTTCGGCTTCGGTGGCGACCTGGACATGGCGATCGCCATCCGCACCGCGCTGATGCGCGACGGCAGGGCGTACGTGCAGGCCGGGGCGGGGGTGGTGGCCGACTCCGACCCGGCCGCCGAGGACCAGGAGACCCGGAACAAGGCCGCCGCCGTGCTCGCCGCCATCGCCGCCGCCGAGACCCTCCGGCCCGCCCGATGACGGCCGCCGAGCCGCGCGGCCGGGAGCCGGGAACGACTGCCGCGACGGACGCGGGCCGGGGCGCGCGCCGGCGCGAGCTGACGTACGCCGTGCTGCTCTGCGTGGCCGGCGCGGGCCTGGCGCTGTGGGCGTCGACCCGCACCTGGGCGGTCGAGCTGACCGCCCGGCCCACCCCGCTGCCGCCGGTCCGCGACGCCCGCACGGGCGCCGGCCTGCTGCCCTGGCTGCCGGCGTTGGCCCTGGTCGGGCTGGCCGGCGGCGGGGCCGTGCTCGCCACCCGGGGCCGGGCGCGGCGGCTGCTGGGCGGGCTGCTGTGCGGGCTCGGGGCGGCCGTGGCGGCCGGCGGCGGCTACGGCCTGGTCGCGGCGTTCGACGGCGAGGTCGCCCGGCACTGGCCGGCGCTCTGCGTGCTCGGCGGGGTGCTCGCCACGGCGGGCGGGCTGCTGACGGCGCTGCGGGGGCGCGGGTGGCCGGCGATGGGCGCCCGCTACGAGCGGCGGCCCGCGGACGACGCCGCGCCGGCCGCCCGGGGCGAGGGCGGCCGGGTCACCGGCCGGCACACCACCCAGGCGTGGGACGCGCTGGACCGGGGCGAGGACCCGACGCTCAGCTGACCGGCTGGCGCTCGCGGGCGGCGGCCCGGGCCGCCGCCAGCTCCGCCACCAGGCGGTCGAGCTCGGCCCGCTGCTCCGCCCGGGCCCGGTCGGCGCAGACCGCCTCCCAGGCGTTGCCCCGCGCGGTGCGCATCCGGGCCTCGCCCACCACGGCGCGCTCCAGGGTGTGGACCACGCCGACGGCGAGCGACGCGACGGTACGCGAGACGGTCGTCAGCCCGATGGGCTGGTGCGACTCGACAGTGCTCATGATCACCCCGCAGAGGTTCGTTGGTGACGGTGGGGCAGGCGCGTCATCGAGTCTGCCCGAGGACGATGCTGGCTGGTTCACGTTTCGCCGTGGTGACGGACACGTCAACTCTGCTTCCGGGGCCGCCACCAGGCAAAGGGCCGTTCGGCCTTGAGGTACGTCACAGGATCGACGGACGTCGGCGGCGGGCGCCGAGCGGGCGGCCGGCCGCGCCAACGGATAGGATCACGTCGATGACCAGGGTGGCGGAGGCGGGGATGGTCGGGTGGCGCTCGCGGGTGGGCGTGGTCGCCCAGCGTGACACCCCGTTCACCGGAGGTCGGCCATTATGCCCCAGCCCATCTCGTGAGGCACGCCATACCCCCGGCACCTGTCGCCAGGTGGCGCCCCCTAGCATCGGCCCATGACACCCGGAGAGGGGAGTCCGTTGGTGACTGCTGAGCATGCGCACGCGGAGGGGGACGAGGCCGGTCCGGCGGCGTCCGTAGGCGTGCTCGACGAGATCCTGGCCGGCGTGCGTGAGGACGTCGCCCGGCGGCAGGAGCAGGTTCCGCTGGAGCGGATCCGCGAACTGGCCGCCGCCGCACCGCCGCCGCTGGACGCGTACGCGGCCCTGCGCAAGCCGGGCGTCGCGGTGATCGCCGAGGTGAAGCGCTCGTCGCCGTCCAAGGGGCGGCTGGCCGAGATCGCCGATCCGGCCGACCTGGCGGGCGACTACGCCGCCGGCGGCGCGCGGGCGATCAGCGTGCTCACCGAGGGGCGCTGGTTCGGCGGCTCGCTCGACGACCTGGCCGCCGTCCGGGCCGCCGTCAACGTCCCGGTGCTGCGCAAGGACTTCGTGGTCTCCAGCTACCAGGTGCACGAGGCCCGCGCGCACGGCGCCGACCTGGTGCTGCTGATCGTCGCCGCCCTGGAGCAGAACGCCCTCGTCGGCCTGCTGGAGCGGATCGAGTCGCTGGGCATGACCGCGCTGGTCGAGGTCCACGACGAGGAGGAGGCCGACCGCGCGCTGGAGGCCGGCGCCCAGGTGATCGGGGTCAACGCCCGCAACCTGCGTACGCTGGAGGTCGACCGCTCGGTGTTCGAGCGGATCGCGCCCGGCCTGCCCAGCAGCATCGTCAAGATCGCCGAGTCGGGGGTGCGCGGACCGCACGACCTCATCCGGTACGCCTCGGCGGGCGCCGACGCGGTCCTGGTCGGCGAGGGCCTGGTCACCCAGAAGAGCCCCCGCGAGGCGGTGGCCGAGCTGGTCAACGCCGGCAACCACCCGGCCACGCCCCGCCCGGTGCGCTGACCCCGCGCCGGTTCGTCAGCACCGAGAGGACGATCCCATGAGCGAGTGCAGCGAGCGCACGGAGCGAAGCGGAGTGTCGGCATGAGCGCCGACGCGGCGGCCGCCCCGGTCGGCCCGCTGCCCGACGCCGCCGGCCACTTCGGCCGGTTCGGCGGCCGGTTCGTACCGGAGGCGCTGGTCGCGGCGCTGGACGAGCTGGACGCCGCGCACCGCGCGGCGATGGCCGACGAGTCGTTCCGGGCCGAGTTCGCCGCCCTGCTGCGCGACTACGCCGGCACCCCCTCGCTGCTCTACACGGCCGAGCGGTTCTCCGCCAAGGTCGGCGCGCGGGTGCTGCTCAAGCGGGAGGACCTCAACCACACCGGGGCGCACAAGGTGCGCAACGTGCTCGGCCAGGCCCTGCTGACCAGGCGGATGGGCAAGCGCCGGGTGATCGCGGAGACCGGCGCCGGCCAGCACGGCGTCGCCACCGCCACCGCCGCCGCCCTGTTCGACCTCGACTGCGTGGTCTACATGGGCCAGGTCGACACCGAGCGGCAGGCGCTCAACGTGGCCCGGATGCGGATGCTCGGCGCCACCGTCGTCCCGGTCACCAACGGCTCGCGCACCCTCAAGGACGCGATGAACGAGGCGATGCGCGACTGGGTCGCCAACGTCGACGACACCCACTACCTGATCGGCACCGCCGCCGGGCCGCACCCCTTCCCGGCGATGGTCCGTGACTTCGTCCGGGGCATCGGCGACGAGGCGCGCCAGCAGTGCCTGGACCTGACCGGCGCGCTGCCGGACGCCGTCACCGCCTGCGTCGGCGGCGGCTCCAACGCGCTGGGCATCTTCCACGCCTTCGTCGGCGACCCGGACGTGCGGCTGTACGGCTTCGAGGCCGGCGGCGACGGGGTGGGGACCGGCCGGCACGCGGCCAGCATCACCGGCGGCTCCGCCGGGGTGCTGCACGGCACCCGGACGTACGTGCTCCAGGACGAGGACGGGCAGACGTGCGAGTCGCACTCGATCTCCGCCGGCCTGGACTACCCGGGCGTCGGGCCGGAGCACGCCTGGCTGCACGACAGTGGCCGCGCGACCTACCTGCCGGTGAACGACGACGAGGCGATGGCCGCGTTCGAGCTGCTCTGCCGCACCGAGGGCATCATCCCGGCGATCGAGAGCGCCCACGCGCTCGCCGGCACCCTCAAGGTCGCCCCGAAGCTCGCCGCGGAGCTGGGCCGGGAGCCCACCATCGTGGTCAACCTCTCCGGCCGGGGCGACAAGGACGTGCACACCGCCGGCGACTACTTCGGCATCCTCGACAAGGAGCAGTGAGAACGTGAGCCGGATCGGGGTGGCCTTCGACAAGGCCCGCGCCGACGGGCGGGCCGTGCTGGTGGGCTGCATGCCGGCCGGTTTCCCGACCGTCGAGGGCAGCATCGCCGCGATGACCGCGATGGTCTCCGCCGGCGTCGACGTCATCGAGGTGGAGATCCCGTACTCCGATCCGGTGATGGACGGCCCGGTGATCCAGAAGGCCAGCGACATCGCCCTCGCCGGCGGCGTACGCACCCGGGACACGCTGCGCGTCATCGAGGCGGTCGCGGCCACCGGGGCGCCCGTGGTCACGATGACCTACTGGAACCCGGTCGAGCGGTACGGCGTCGACGCCTTCGCCCGGGACCTCGCCGCGGCCGGGGGCACCGGGCTGGTCACCCCGGACCTGATCCCGGAGGAGGCGGGCGAGTGGCTCGCCGCCTCGGACGCGTACGGGCTGGACCGCACCTTCCTGGTCTCGCCGTCGTCGACCGACGCGCGGCTGGCGATGACCGTCGGGCACTGCCGGGGCTTCGTCTACGCCACCGCCATCATGGGGGTCACCGGCGCCCGGGCGCAGACGTCCGACGCGGCGCCCGTCCTGGTCTCCCGGGTGCGGGAGGTCACCGACCTGCCGGTCGGCGTCGGGCTGGGCGTCGGCACGGGCGCGCAGGCCGGCACCGTCGCCGGGTACGCCGACGGCGTCATCGTCGGCAGCGCCCTGATCCGCTGCCTGCTCGACGCGCCGGACGAGGCGTCCGGGCTGGCCGCCCTGCGCGCGCTGAGCGCGGAACTCGCCGAGGGCGTCCGCAACCCCACCCGCTGACCCCTCGCCGCCCGCCGCCCGGTTCAGCGCCGCGGTGCCCGGTCGGGTCAGTGCCGCGGTGTCCGGTCGGCCGGCGGCGTGGTCCGCTGGCCCGGCGGCTGGCCCGCCGCCGGCGCCGGAACGGCGTCGCGCAGGACGCCGGAGCGGCCCGCCAGGGCGTCGGTGAGCGCCGCCCGGGTGGTCGGGGTGAGCGCCTCGGGCAGGGCCGAGGGGTGGTGCCAGGACAGCCGGCAGCCGCCCACCGGGTCGCCGGCCGGCCCCGGCCCCCGCGTGCGCGCCCGGAAGACGTGCACCAGGACGTCGGGCAGCGGCCCGGCGCGCCCGGCCGCCGGCACCGGCACGCCGGGCCCCACCGACGACGGCCCGCACCGCCCGGCGAGGTGGTAGAGGCCGACCAGGTCGACGATCTCGACCTCCCACCCGGTCTCGGCCCGGATGTCGCGGCTGGCCGCCCGCACGGGACTCTCGGCCGGGCGCAGCCGCCCGCCGGGCAGACCGTAGCGCCGCTCGCCCCGGCCCTGCCGGCACAGCAGCACCCGACCGGCGTCGTCGGTGACGACCGCGGCGACCGCCCAGGTGAGCGCGCTCATGGACAAAGAGCCTACGGCGGTGCAAACCAGAAGTCACCGGGACCGGCGGACGGCGGACCGGGGTGCCGCCGAAGGGGCCGGCGGCGGTAGCGTGTGCACCCGTGACTCTCGCCTCGCTGACCCCCCAGGCGGCCCTGCCCAGCCCCAGCACCGCCGTCTGGCAGCTCGGACCGGTGCCGATCCGGGCGTACGCGCTGTGCATCATCGTCGGCATCGTGGTGGCCTGCTGGGTCACCGAGCGGCGGCTGCGCCAGCGCGGCGTCGCCCCCGGCGCGGTGCTCGACATCGCGGTCTGGGCGGTGCCGGCCGGCATCATCGGCGCCCGCATCTACCACGTGATCACCTCGCCGGAGAAGTACTTCGGCACCGGCGGCGACCCGCTGAAGGCGTTCGCCATCTGGGAGGGCGGTCTCGGCATCTGGGGCGCGGTGGCCGGCGGGGCCGTCGGCGCCTGGCTCGCGGCCCGGCAGCTCGGCATCCCGTTCTCGGTGGTCGCCGACGCGCTGGCCCCCGGCCTGCCGCTGGCCCAGGCGATCGGCCGGCTCGGCAACTGGTTCAACAACGAGCTCTACGGCGGCCGGACCAGCCTGCCCTGGGGGCTGGAGATCCATCGGATGGACCCGGACAATCCGGGCCACGCGCTGCGCGACGACGCGGGCCAGCCGATCCTCGAACCGGGCCTCTACCACCCGACGTTCGCCTACGAGCTGCTGTGGAACCTCGGCGTGGTCGCGCTCGTCCTCGTCCTCGACCGCAAGCTGCGCCTCGGCCGGGGACGGGCGTTCGCGCTCTACGTGATGGGCTACACGGCCGGGCGGTTCTGGATCGAGCTGATGCGCACCGACGAGGCGAACACCATCCTCGGCGTACGCCTGAACGTCTGGACCGCCGGCCTGGTCTTCCTCGGCGCCCTGGCCTACTTCGTGCGGGTGCGTGGCCCCCGGGAGTACCTCGTCCCGATCGGCGCCGCCGCGACGCCCGACCCGGCCGTCGACTCCGACGTGTCGCAGGTCGACCTGTCCGCGCGGGAGGCCGGCGCCCAGCCGGCCGCGCCGGAGGGCTACCGCGTGGTGAGCGAGGAGCAGTACCGGCACTGGCGGGAGACCGGCGAGACGCCGGCCGAGTCGGACGGGGAGGCCCGGCCCGGCCCGGTCGACACGCCGACGGCCGGTGCGGATGCCGCCCCCGGATCCGCCGGTGACGGCGCCGCGTCCACCGGACAGACCCCGGAGGACCGGGCCGGGGCCACGGGCACCCGGCCCGCCGAGCGCGACAGTTGAGAGGGAGCACCCATGCGTAGCGCGGTCGTGGTCGGCGCCGGAATCGGTGGCCTCGCGGTCGCCGGCGCGCTGGCCCGCTCCGGCTGGCGGGTCACCCTGCTGGAGCGGGCCGACCGGGTCCGCCCGGAGCCGACCGCCGTGGCGCTCTGGCCCAACGGCGTACGCGCGCTGCGCGCCCTGGGCCTCGGCGCCGGCCTGGAGGCGATCGCCACTCCGCTCGCCGACGGCGGCGTGCGCCGCCCGGACGGGCACTGGCTGGTGCAGCCCCGCCCCACCCCGGCCGACCGGATGCCGGTGGTGGTGCACCGGGAGGACCTGCACGACGCGCTGATCGCCGGCCTGGGCGACGAGGTCGAGCTGCGCACCGGGGTGACCGTGCGGACGGTCCGCGCCGTGTCCGGGCAGCGGCCCTCGGTCGGGGACGGCCGGCACACCATCGAGGCCGACCTGGTCGTCGCCGCCGACGGCACCGACAGCGAGGTCCGCCGGCAGCTCGCCCCCGAGTCCGGCGTGGTCAGCTCGGGCTGCGCCGCCTGGCGGGCGGTGATTCCCTGGTACCGGGCCCCGAAGCTGCCCGCCGACCGACCCGTCGGCGGCGAGGTGCTCGGTGCCGGCTACCGGTTCGTGTCCGCCTCGCTCGGCGAGCGCGGCTCCTCCGGCGCCTCCAGCCGGGGCGGCATCTACTGGGTGGCCACCGCCGTCGGCGCGCCCCGCCCGGAGCCGCCGGAGACCCAGCTCGCCCTGCTGCGCCGCTGGTACGCGGGCTGGCCCGCGCCGATCGCCGAGCTGCTCGACGCCACCGACCCGACGGACCTGGTGCAGCAGGAGATCCGCGAGCTGCGACCGCTGCCCAGGTCGTACGGCTTCCCGGCCGGCCCGGGCGGGGTGGTGCTGCTCGGCGACGCCGCGCACGCCATGCCGCCGCACCTCGGCCAGGGCGCCTGCCTCGCCTTCGAGGACGCCGCCACCCTCGCCTCGCTGCTGCGCGAGTCCCGGCTGCCCGACGCGGTGGTGGCGTACGACCGGGTGCGCCGGCCCCGGGCGGCGACGGTGGTCCGGCAGACCCGCCGGATGTCGGCGGTGCTGAAGGCCCGGGGCCCACTGGCGCTGCGCGCGCGCGACGCCGCCCTGGGCGCCCTCAGCCCGCGCCTGCTGTCGACGGCCGCCACCACGGCCGCCCAGTGGCGCCCCCCGACCTGACCCCTGGCTGCTGCCGATCATGCAGTTGTGGTGGGGGATGGAAGCCGTGAATCGGGTTGAACCGGGCACCAGAACTGCATGATCGACGCGGCCGGGGCGGGCCTGGGATCGACGCGGCCTGGGTCCGCCGGTCAGGGGGTGACGGGGGTGGGTTCGGCGATGCAGGCGGTGCCGACGCGGCGGAAGCCGACGCGGAGGTAGACCCGCGCGATGTCCTCGCTGCCCGCCGAGAGGAAGACCAGGTCGGTGCCGGCGGCCAGCAGCTCGCGGGCCAGTGCGGCGGTGACGGCCGCGCCCAGGCCACGGCGGCGGGCGGCCGGCAGGGTGGCCACCCCGGCGATCTCGGCCACGTCGCCGACCCGCATCGCCATCCCGCTGGCCAGCGCGCCCTCGGCGGGCGTCTCCGCCAGCACCGACAGCCGGCGGCCGTCGGCGAGGCGGGCCCGCTCCTCGTCCAGCGCCGCCTCGTCCAGCTCGGCCAGCGCGGCGTCGCGCTGCGCGGGGCCGGCCTCGCCGGGTTCGGTGCCGGCCGCGGAGAACCCGACGCCGGCGACCGCCCGCCGCGCCGCGACGTCCGCCGCGAAGCCGGGCGCCGCCGCGTCCAGCATCCGCAGCGGTACGTCCGTGAGGGTCCCCGGGTCGGGCAGGGCGGCCGGGTCGAGCACCATCAGCGGCGCCTCCAGCACCGACAGCCCCGCCGAGCGGGCCACGGCCAGCAGCTCCGGCGTGGTCTCGTGCACCCACTCGAGGGCCTCGGGCAGGCCGAGCTCGCGCTGCCGCTCGCGTACCGCCGTGACGTCGGCCAGCGACGGCGGCTCGGGGGCGTCGAGCCGGGGCCGGGCGTAGAACGGCCAACCGGCGCCCTCCCGGACGAACAGCACGAGGGCCCCGTGCTCCTCCGCACGGGCCGCGTCCCGGGGCACCGCGTCGTAGAAACGCTCCAACCGACCGAACAGATCCATGTGCAGAAGATCCACCGCGCGAGACTACACGTCCCAGAGTCTGGAAGGTGTGATCAATCCGCACTGGTCTTGCGCGGCGGACCCTAACGTAGACTCAATAGACCCTTGAGGGCCGACGTCGTCCCGATCGAGATCCACCCTGAGCGACGACAGGAGGCCCGGTGGCCTTTCCGTACCCTCACAGCAGCCCGAAGCAGGCCCCGCACCTCGGCCCGGGAGCGCCCGCGGCCGGGCTCTACGACCCCGCGCAGGAGCACGACGCCTGCGGCGTGGCCTTCGTGGCGGACCTGCACGGGCGGCGCTCGCACGCGGTCGTGGTCAACGGCCTCGACGCGCTCTGCCGGCTGGACCACCGGGGAGCCCGGGGCGCGGAACCGAACACCGGCGACGGCGCGGGCATCATGATCCAGATCCCGGACGCGTTCCTGCGCGCGGTGGTGGACTTCCCGCTGCCGCCCGCCGGCGAGTACGCCACCGGCCTGGTCTTCCTCCCCGACGACGACGCCGCCGAGGAGCGCGCCCGCCGCGTGGTGGAGAAGTACGCGCTGGTCGAGGGCGCCGACGTGCTCGGCTGGCGGGACGTGCCGGTCGACCCGAGCGGCCTCGGCGAGACCGCCCTGGCGGCGATGCCCCGGGTCCGGCAGCTCTTCCTCGCCGCGCACCGGCTCACCGGCTCGTCGGCCGGGCCGGCCGGGTCGCCGCTGGGCGGCGTCGAGCTGGAGCGGGTCGCGTTCTGCGTGCGCAAGCAGGCCGAGCGGGAGAGCGCCGAGCGGGGCGTGCCGGCCTACTTCCCGTCGCTGTCCGGGCGGACCATGGTCTTCAAGGGCATGCTCACCCCCGACCAGCTCCCGGCGTTCTACCCGGAGCTGACCGACGCGCGGGTGCAGAGCGCGATCGCGCTGGTGCACTCCCGCTTCTCCACCAACACGTTCCCGTCCTGGCCGCTGGCGCACCCGTACCGGCTGATCGCGCACAACGGCGAGATCAACACCATCCGGGGCAACCGGAACTGGATGCAGGCCCGCGAGGCGTTGGTCCGTACCCCGAACATCCCCGGCAACATCCGCCGGGTCTTCCCGGTCTGCACCCCCGCCGCCTCCGACTCGGCGAACTTCGACGAGGTCCTCGAACTGCTGCACCTGGCCGGCCGGAGCCTGCCCCACGCGGTGCTGATGATGATCCCCGAGGCGTGGGAGAACGACCCGGACATGGCCGCCGACAAGCGGGCCTTCTACCGCTTCCACGCGAGTCTGATGGAGCCGTGGGACGGGCCGGCCTCGGTCGCCTTCACCGACGGCGAGGTCGTCGGCGCGGTGCTGGACCGCAACGGGCTGCGCCCGGGCCGCTGGTGGCGTACGGACGACGGGCTCGTGGTGCTGGGCAGCGAGGCGGGCGTGCTCGACCTCGACCCGGCCCGGGTGGTCGCCAAGGGCCGCCTCCAGCCGGGAAAGATGTTCCTGGTCGACACCGTCGCCGGCCGGATCGTGCACGACGAGGAGATCAAGGCGGAGCTGGCGGCCGAGCAGCCGTACGCCGACTGGCTGCACGCCGGCCTGATTGAGCTGACCGACCTGCCGCCGCGCGAGCACACCGTCTACACCCACGACTCGGTGCGCCGCCGCCAGCAGACCTTCGGCTACACCGAGGAGGAGCTGAAGATCCTGCTCGCGCCGATGGCGCGCACGGGCGTCGAGCCGCTCGGCTCGATGGGCACCGACACCCCGATCGCCCCGCTGTCGACCCGGCCGCGGCTGCTCTACGACTACTTCCATCAGCTCTTCGCGCAGGTGACGAACCCGCCGCTGGACGCCATCCGCGAGGAGCTGGTGACCAGCCTGGCGTCGACCATCGGCCCGGAGGGCAACCTGCTCGACCCGGGCCCGGCGAGCTGCCGGCAGATCGTGCTGCCGTACCCGGTGATCGACAACGACGAGCTGGCGAAGATCCTCTCCATCGACGAGGACGGCGACCTGCCCGGCTTCAAGGCGGTCCGGGTCTCCGGGCTCTACCGGATCCGCGAGGGCGGCGCCGGCATCAAGGCCCGGCTCACGGAGATCTGCCGGCACGTCTCCGAGGCCATCGAGGACGGCGTACGCATCCTCGTGCTGTCGGACCGCGACTCCAACGCCGACCTCGCCCCCATCCCGTCGCTGCTGCTCACCGCCGCCGTGCACCAGCACCTGGTGCGCGAGCAGACCCGCACCCAGGTGGCGTTGGTCGTCGAGTCCGGCGACTGCCGCGAGGTGCACCACGCGGCGGTGCTGATCGGCTACGGCGCGGCGGCGGTCAACCCCTACCTGGCGTTCGAGTCCGTGGAGGACATGATCTCCACCGGCGCGCTCGTCGGCGTCGAAGCGGCGAAGGCGGTCCGCAACTACGTCAAGGCCCTCGGCAAGGGCGTCCTGAAGATCATGTCCAAGATGGGCATCTCGACGGTGTCGTCGTACTGCGGGGCGCAGGTCTTCGAGGCCGTCGGGCTGGACTCCCGGCTGGTCGAGCGCTACTTCCGCGGCACCCCGAGCAAGATCGGCGGGATCGGGCTGGACGGCGTCCACGCCGAGGTCGCCGCCCGGCACGCCGTGGCCTGGCCGCCGCCGGGCGTCGAGCCCACCGGCCGGCTGGAGGTGGGCGGCGAGTACCAGTGGCGCCGCGAGGGCGAGCTGCACCTGTTCAACCCCGAGACGGTCTTCCTGCTCCAGCACGCCACCCGCAGCCGCCAGTACGACGTCTTCCGCCGGTACACGGCCAAGGTCGACGAGCTGGCCGCGAAGGCGGGCTCGCTGCGCGGGCTGTTCACCCTGCGCACCGGCGTGCGCCCCCCGGTGCCGCTCGACGAGGTCGAGCCGGCCACCGAGATCGTCAAGCGGTTCGCCACCGGCGCCATGTCGTACGGGTCGATCTCGGCGGAGGCGCACGAGACCCTGGCGATCGCGATGAACCGCCTCGGCGGCAAGTCCAACACCGGCGAGGGCGGCGAGGACGTCGAGCGGCTGCACGACCCGGCGCGCCGCTCCGCCGTGAAGCAGATCGCCAGCGGCCGGTTCGGGGTGACCAGCGAGTACCTGGTCAACGCCGACGACCTCCAGATCAAGATGGCGCAGGGCGCCAAGCCCGGCGAGGGCGGTCAGCTGCCCGGCAACAAGGTCTGGCCGTGGATCGCCCGTACCCGGCACGCCACCCCGGGCGTCGGCCTGATCTCCCCGCCGCCGCACCACGACATCTACTCCATCGAGGACCTGGCGCAGCTCGTCCACGACCTGAAGTGCGTCAACCCGTCCGCCCGGGTGCACGTCAAGCTCGTCAGCGAGGTCGGCGTCGGCACCGTGGCGGCGGGCGTGGCCAAGCTCAAGGCCGACGTCATCCTGATCTCCGGCCACGACGGCGGCACCGGCGCGTCCCCGCTGAACTCGCTCAAGCATGCCGGCACCCCGTGGGAGCTGGGGCTGGCCGAGGCGCAGCAGACGCTGCTGCTCAACAAGCTGCGCGACCGGGTCACCGTGCAGGTCGACGGGCAGCTCAAGACCGGCCGGGACGTGCTGGTCGCGGCGCTGCTCGGCGCCGAGGAGTTCGGCTTCGCCACCGCGCCGCTGATCGTCGAGGGCTGCGTGATGATGCGCGTCTGCCACCTGGACACCTGCCCGGTCGGCATCGCCACCCAGAACCCGGTGCTGCGGGAACGCTTCACCGGCCGGCCGGAGTTCGTGGAGAACTTCTTCCTGTTCCTCGCCGAGGAGGTCCGCGGCTACCTGGCCGAGCTGGGCCTCCGGTCGATCGAGGAGGCCATCGGGCAGGCCGAGCTGCTCGACGTCGCCCCGGCGATCGCGCACTGGAAGGCCGGCGGGCTGGACCTGACCCCCGTGCTGCACCTGCCGGAGCTGCCGGCCGGGGCGGCGCGCCGGGGCGTCCGCGCCCAGGACCACGGCCTGGAGCTGGCGCTGGACAACGAGCTGATCGCCCTGGCCGGGCCGGCGCTGGCCGACCGTACGCCGGTGCGGGTGGAGGTGGCGGTGCGCAACGAGCACCGCAGCGTCGGCGCGATGCTCGGCGGCGAGGTGACCCGCCGCTTCGGCGGGGCCGGCCTGCCCGCCGACACGATCGAGTTCACCCTGCGCGGCACCGCCGGCCAGTCGTTCGGCGCGTTCCTTCCGCGCGGGGTCACCCTCCGGCTGCACGGCGACGCCAACGACTACGTGGGCAAGGGCCTCTCCGGCGGCCGGCTCATCGTGCGGCCGGACGCCGCCGCCCCCTTCCTCGACGGCGAGGCCGCGCCGGGGCAGCGGGCCGAGGACCAGACCATCGCAGGGAACACGATCCTCTACGGGGCCACCGCGGGTGAGCTGTTCCTGCGCGGCCGGGTGGGGGAGCGGTTCGCGGTACGCAACTCCGGCGCGGTGGCCGTCGTCGAGGGCGTCGGCGACCACGGCTGCGAGTACATGACCGGCGGGACCGTGGTGGTGCTGGGCCCGACCGGCCGCAACTTCGCCGCCGGCATGTCCGGCGGCACGGCCTTCGTGCACCGGCTGGACCGCCGCCGGGTGAACGCGGAGCTGGTCGACCTGGCGCCGCTGTCCGAGGAGGAGCAGGCGGTGCTGCACGAGCTGGTGCAGCGGCACTTCGCCGAGACCGACTCGGCGGTCGCCGAGGGGCTGCTCAAGCGCTGGCCGGAAGCGGTGGCGGAGTTCACCGCCGTGGTGCCCCGGGACTACCGCCGGGTGCTGGAGATCATGCGGGCCGCCGAAGCCGCCGGCCGCGACGTCGACGACGCGGTGATGAGCGCGCTCTCCGCGCCCGCCGCGAAGTCCGTGCCGACCGTGCCCGCCCCGCGGGTGACGGTCCAGGAGGTGGCTCGTGCCTGACCCGAACGGTTTCCTTCGCTACAACCGGCGGTTGCCCGCGCGTCGCCCCGTGCCGGTGCGGATCAGCGACTGGCGTGAGGTGTACCCGCCCGCCGGCGAGGAGCTGATCCGCGAGCAGGCGACCCGCTGCATGGACTGCGGCATCCCGTTCTGCCACGACGGCTGCCCGCTGGGCAACCGCATCCCCGACTGGAACGACCTGGTCCGCACCGGTGGCTGGGACGCCGCCGTGGACTCGCTGCACGCCACCAACAACTTCCCCGAGTTCACCGGCCGGCTCTGCCCGGCGCCCTGCGAGGCGGCCTGCGTGCTCGGCATCGGCGGGGGCGAGCCGGTCACCATCAAGCAGGTCGAGGTGGAGATCGCCGACGCGGCCGTCGCGCGGGGCGGGCTGTCGCCGCGTCCGGTGCCGGCGCCGACCGGCCGGTCGGTGGCCGTGGTCGGCTCGGGGCCCGCCGGCCTCGCCGCCGCGCAGCAGCTCGCCCGCGCCGGTCACGCCGTGACGGTGTACGAGCGCGACGACGCGATCGGCGGCCTCCTGCGGTACGGCATCCCCGACTTCAAGCTGGAGAAGGTCCACATCGACCGGCGTCTGGCCCAGCTCTCCGCCGAGGGCGTGCGCTTCCGCACCGGCGTGAACGTCGGCGTCGACGTCACCGCCGAGCAGTTGCGCGCCGAGCACGACGCCGTGCTGCTCGCCTGCGGCGCGCTGCGGGGCCGGGACACCCCGGAGACCCCGGGTCGCGGGCTGCGCGGCGTGCACCAGGCGATGGACCACCTCGTCGCGGCCAACCGCGTGGTGGCCGCGGCGGCGGGTGGCCGGCCCGACACGGCGGTCCTGCCCGACGGCAACCCGATCGACGCGGCCGGCAAGCACATCGTGATCATCGGTGGCGGCGACACGGCGGCGGACTGCCTGGGCGTGGCGCACCGCCAGGGCGCGGCCGGCGTACACCAGTTGGACCTCTACCCCCAGCCGCCGCAGGCCCGGGACGAGGCCCGGGACCCGTGGCCGACCTGGCCGTGGCTGCTGCGCAGCTACCCGGCGCACGAGGAGGGCGGCGAGCGGGTCTTCGCCGTCGCGGTGCAGGAGTTCGTCGACGACGGCACCGGTCAGGTGCGGGCGGTGCGGATCGCCGAGGTGACCGTGGAGAAGCGGGACGGGCGGCGCATCGTCACCCCGCTGCCCGGCTCGGAGCGGGAGTTGCCGGCCGACCTGGTGCTGCTGGCGATCGGCTTCGAGGGCACCGAGGAGCAGCCGCTGCTCGACCAGCTCGGGGTCGGCCGCAACGCGCGCGGCGCGATCGACGCCCGGCCCGACTGGCAGACCGACACCGACGGCGTCTTCGTCGCCGGCGACATGCACCGGGGCGCCTCGCTGATCGTCTGGGCGATCGCCGAGGGCCGCGCCGCGGCCGCCGCCATCCACGCCTACCTGGGCGGGACGGGCTTCCTGCCCGCCCCGGTGGACCCGGCCCGCCAGCCCCTCGCGGCACGCTGACCACGCTGATCCACCCGGGGGCGGCACGTCGGTCCACGCCGGACCGGCGGGCCGCCCCCGCGGCGTGTCCCGTCGCTCCACACTGTCATGCCCGGGCCGCCGTCCGTTAGGGTTTGCGACGACCAGGGGCGCTCGGCGGAGGGGTAGAGGGTGGGCAGGCTCGCGTCGGCGTATGGGCAGGCGGTCGCCGCCCACCGGGCCGCCCGCGCCCACCTCGAAAACGCCCGCGCCGCGTGGCGTGCCGCGCCACCGCCTGCCCCACCGGAGGCGGACCCCGACCTGGTCGCCCGGCTGGCCCGGGTCGGCGGCGCGCTCGCCGCCCCCGCCCCGGGCACCCCGCTGGCCGGCACGCCCCTGCCGGTCCGCCTCGGTGAGGCGATCACCGCTGGCGGCGGGTTCCCCGTGCTGGTGCCCCTCGGCGGCGGCCACCACCTGTCCGTCGACGTCGACGCCCGTGACCCGCGTGCCGCCGCGCTGCTGCGGGCCGTCGTCCTGCGGATGCTGGCCACCGCGCCGCCCGGCGGGCTGCGGGTCGCCGGGCTCGACGCCGCCGCCCTCGGGGCCACCTTCGGGCCGCTGCGCCCACTGGTCGACGCCGGCGTGCTCGACCCGCCCGCCACCACCGAGGCGGAGGTGGCCGCGCTGCTCGACGACGCGGAGCGGCACGCCCGCGCCGCCCGGAACGGCGACCGTGACGACCAGGAACTGTTGCTGGTGGTGGCCGCGTCCGCCCCCTCACCCCGCGAGGCTGCCCGGCTCGCCGCGCTCACCCACGCCGGCCCGGCCGCCGCCGTCTGCGTCCTGGTCGGCGGCTGGCCGTCCGGGCCGTCGGCCACCCCACCGCCGCCGCTGGGCACCACCACCGCGCTGCGCCTGACCCCCGACGGGTACGCCCACGTCGGCGACCCGCCCGGCGCGCCGTTCAGCGCCGACGGCAGCGGGCTGGCCGTGCCGGTGCTGCTCGACGGTGATCCGCCGCCGGCGGCCGTGTCGGCCCTCGCGGGGCACCTCGACGCCGCCGCCCGCCGTCACGCCGCAGTGGGCTTCGCCGAGCTGCTGCCCCCGCACCGGTGGACGGAGTCCGGCCGAGCCGGCCTGCGTACCGTGGTTGGGCGCGCCGGCCGGGAATCCGTTTCGGTCGCCTTCGACGACGCCACCCCGCACTGGCTCGTCGGCGGGCGCACCGGCGGCGGCAAGACGGTCTTCCTGCTCGACGTCCTCTACGGGCTGGCCGCCCGCTACTCCCCGGCCGAGCTTCAGCTCTACCTCCTCGATTTCAAGGAGGGCGTGAGCTTCACCGAGTTCGTGCCGACCGAGCGCGACCCCGCCTGGCTGCCGCACGCCCGCACTGTGGGCATCGAGAGCGACCGCGAGTACGGCGTCGCCGTGCTGCGCGAGCTGCGCCGTGAGCTGAACCGCCGGGCCACCCTGCTCAAGCGGCACGGCGTCACGAAGCTCGCCGACCTGCCCGCCGACGTCGCGGCGCCCCGGGTCGTGGCGGTGGTCGACGAGTTCCAGGTGCTGCTGGCCGGCAGGGACGCCATCGCCCGGGATTCGGTGGACCTGCTGGAGGAACTGGCCCGCAAGGGCCGCTCCTACGGGGTGCACCTGGTGCTGGCCAGCCAGAGCACAACCGGTATCGAGGCTCTCTACGGGCGGGCCGAGGCCGTCTTCGGGCAGTTCGCCCTGCGGGTGGCGCTGCCCGGCGGCGGCGGCGTGCTCGACCGCGACAACCCCTCCGCCGCCACCCTGAGCGTCGGCACGGCCGTGCTCAACACCGCCGCCGGGGCCACTGGTGCCGACACGGTCGTCCGTTTTCCCGATGCTCACGCCGAGACCGCCGTGCTGGCCCGGCTGCGCCACGAACTGTGGCAGGCCCGGCCGGCGGGCGCCCGCCCGCCGTCGGTGTTCCGGGGTTACGAGGGTGCCCGCGTCGAGGACGACACCACGTTCGCCGGTCTGCGCCCCGGCGGCCGGCGTCCCCTGGCGCTGGTCGGCCGCACCGTCGACATGGACGGTACGTCCGCGCTGTTCATGATGGACACCAGCCCCGGCCGGCACCTGGCCGTCGTGGGCACGGCCGTCACCGCCGCCGAGGTGCTGCGCGCGGCCACTCTCAGCCTCGCCCGCCAGCACGGCCCCGGCGAGGCGCGGTTCCTGCTCGCACCCCTCGTGGCCGCCGCCGACCCGGCCGTCGACGACACCGTCGCCGCGCTCGTGGCCGCCGGCCACACCGTGGAACGCCTCGACGCGCACGCCCTGCGCGACCGGATCGTGGCGCTGGCCGCGCCAACCGCCGCCCCGCACGCGGCGCCCGGCACGGACACGACTGCTGGCGCGGCGGGATCCACCGGTGCGGGGCCGGCCCGCAGCTACCTGGTCGTGTTCGGGATGGATGCCGCCTCCGCCGTGCTCGCCGCCGCTGACCCGGTGACGTTCCGTTCCGCCCACGAGGACCTGCGTGCCCTGCTGCGCCAGGGGCCGGGGCGGGGCGTGCACCTGCTGGGCTGGTGGCGCGGCCTGCGCCGGCTCGCCGACGACCTCGGTGGCACCCAGAACCGCGACGACGTGGCCTGCCTGGTCGCGCTGAACGTGACCGGCGCCGAGTTGGGGCTGCACCTGGGCGTGCACGATCTGGCCTACCAGCCGCGCGCCGACCGGGCGCTGCTGGTCGACCGGCATGACCAGCGGGTACGCCTCATCGTGCCGTTCACCCGCGACGGGCACCCGCCGGACGGGGAGAGTTGAGTGTCCACCTTCGAGGACTACGCGGCGCTGGCCCGCCATCTCGCCGCCCAGCGGCGGGCCAGCGAGCAGGGCGCCGCCGCCGAGTCGGCCCGCCACCGGGACCTGCACGCCGCCGTCGACTACCTCGACCGCCGGCTCACCGCGCAGGGGCAGCGCCTCGACCAGCTCGGCCGCACGATCGGCAGTCCACCCCCGCCCCCCGGCCAGTCGACCCCCGGCGTTGCGCCGGGCGGCCCGGTGCCGGCTGCGCCGACGTCGGGCGGGCCGGTGGCGGCTGCGCCCACCTCGGGCGGCCTGTCGGCTGTCGGGGTGCCGTCGGCCGGGCGGCCCGACGGGTTGCCGCAACCGGGGGCGGGGTCGGTCGGCGGCGCAGCCGCCGCGCCGGGGCCGCCGGGAGCCGGGGCGTACGCCCAGGGGAGCCCGGGGGAGACGGCGCTGGCGGTGCCGGGCGGGGTGCCCACGCCACGCGCCGGGGAGCTGGACCCGGCGGCGGAGCTGGAGTCGGCGCGGCGCTGGGCCGACGAGGCCGACCGGCTGGGCCAGCAGGTCGAGCTGCTGGCCCAGCGCCCGGCGCTCCTGCCGAGCTGGTCAGCGATGGCCCGGGCGCTCGCCGTCTACCTCGGCTGTGCCGGCGTCGGCGTGCTGCTGATGCTGGTCATGGTGCTCGCCTCCGGCGTCGGGGCGCTCGGCCTCGGCACGCTCTACACGTGGATGTGCGCCGGGCTGCCCGCCGTGTCGCTGATCGCCGGCTGGCTCATCCTCGGTCGCTGGGGCACGCCCGTCGTGGTCGCCGGCACGCCACCGCGTTATCCCCTGCTGGGGATCCTGGTCTGCTTCCTGGCCGTCCCGTTGGCCTACTGCGGCTACCTGCTGATGTTCCGCGCCCTGCGCTGACGCCGCGCTGTCATGCCGCGCGGCGGTCTCGGTGGCGGCGAGGAAGGCGTCCAACTCGGCGGAGGTGAGCCCCTCGTCCTCCAGCAGCGCCAGGAGTAGCACCGTGCCGGCGGTCACCGCTCCGGCGGTGCCGGGCGGCGGCGGGCGCTCGCCCAGGGCCGCGCCGAGCAGCGTCTCCGCCAGCGTCGGGTCGACGTCCACGCCGGTCAGGTCGTAGCGTTCCCGGGCCGCCGCGACGAACCTGATCAGCGGCGCGCGGTCCTGCCCGGCGGCGAACCGGCGGCGCGCGGCCACCAGCAGCGCCCCGGCGAGCAGGTCGGCGTACCGCAGCCACTGCGGCTCGGTGAAGCGGCGCAACCGGCGGTCGTGCCGGCCGAGCCGCCCGTCGAGCAGGCTCCGCAGGGCGGTCGTCGGGTCGTCGGTCATGGGCGGTTCCACCTTCCTCGGTTCTGTCGGCTGCGCGGCAGGCCCGCTCCGGCCTTCGGGGCGTGCCGCCTGGTGTTGGCGAAGACCAGGTCGGCCGCAGCCCGTACCCCCTGGGCCGTTGCCTGTGCGGTCGCTGACGTGTCCGCCCGCGCCGGGGCGGCCGGCTGGGGCGGCAGCGTGGGTGCCGGCTCTGGCGTGCCGGTCAGGGCTGCGGCCCACCGGTCGATGGCCCGGCCGCCGTGCGCCAACCGCGCGGCCACCAGGTCGAGCCGGGCCACGGCCGCCCGAAACCGGCCCGCCGCGGCCAGGTCGCTCGGGTCGCGCGCCGCGCCGGGCCGCTGCGGCACGGCGCCCCCGCCGGTGGGGCCGGAAGCCTCCCGGTGGTGGCTGCGGCGGATCCGGTCCTCGGCCGCAGCCAGCCACCATCGGGTCCTGGCGGCCTCGGCGGCGGCCCGGTCCGCGTCGGCGCGAGCCACCCGCAGCCCGGCGAGCAGGTCACCGGCGCTGCCGGTACCGGCCCGGGCCACGCCGAGCCCGGCGTGCACGAGGCTCAGCGCCCGCCAGCATTCGGTGACGGCATCCTGCCAGGGCAGCCGCCGGCCGGGCGGTCCCGCGCCGTGCAGCAGCCCGCCGGCCCGGTCGGCCGCCGCGATGGTCGCCAGCCAGGCGTCACGAAGCCGGTCGACGGCATGCGCGTGCCCCGGCAGGTCCGGCGGCACCGCCCGGCCTCGGGGCGCCGGCAGCACGGGCGACGCCGGGCGGATTGGCGGCGGGGCGTCGCGCTGGTCGTGGAGTCGGGCCCGCGCGGCGCGCTGCGTGTCGCAAGGGCCGGGCCGTCCGCACCTGCGGCAGATCCCGGTGTACGCCTCCGTGTCGTGCTCGACCACCGTCCGCCGCGCCTCGGCCAGCTCGCGTAGGACGTGGTGGCGCAGCTCGTCGGCGTTCACCGGGCGACCCTGGCGTGCTTCACCAGGCGGGCGAAGCTCACCTCCGGGCACGGGTACGGCTCGCCGCACCCGCACATCCAGCGCGTCACGGGCCGGGGCGGGTGGGCGAACAGCACGTCGTCGGCGTCCTCGACGTCCTGCGCCGACGCCAATAACCGCCCGGCAGCGGGTGACGTGTCGTTCGGCGCTGGCGCGTGGTCGTTCATCGGTACGCGGCCGCCGGGTGGCGGGTCTGGTTCGTGGGGCACGAGTGTGTCTCCCGTCCGTCGGTGGCGGTGCGGAATCCAATCCGGGGTCGCGTGCGGCGGCCACGGCACGCCCGGCCGGCCGGGGGGATCGACCAGCCGGGCGCTCTGTGCGGTGGGGAAGAACCAACTCCGGGTTTGCAGACCTGGGAGCCGGTCGAGGCCAACTTTACACATGTAGTCACGGAAAGCAAGGACAGGAACACGTTGCTTGTCATGAGTAGTCACGCGTGATCGAATGGACGGGCAGACCTGGGAGTCCATATGCCCGTGAAGCCCAAATGGGAACAACTCGCGGACCGCATCCGTGGTCAGATCGAGTCAGGCGAACTTCAGCCGGGAGACCGGCTGCCCTCTACCGTCCAGCTCACGACCCAACACAATGTCTCCACGACGGTCGTCCGACAAGCGATCCTGGTGTTGCAGACGCAGGGCTGGGTGCAAGGCGTCCACGGGCTGGGCGTCTTCGTCGCCGAACGGCAAGCGGACTGACTGCTCCCGAAGGCTAGTTCCACCGCTTTCCGTTGGTGATCGGACGGTCGCGCTGCGTGCGCTGATCTCGTACTCTCCTCAGTTGTCGTGGCTCGTGCGGGGCGCGACGGGTGTCAGTGGACGGCCCGGGGGAGGGCACGTGAGCGCAGCGGAGATGATCGCCAGGTTGGCGGCGGCCTCGCAGAAGCTGGACGAGGCGAAGGCGAAGACGGCGGCGGCTGCCCAGGACGCGGCCGAGGCGCGGCAGCTCGTTGCGGGTGCACTACAGGGCATCGGGGCCGGGCCGCTGATCGGCATGATCGACTCGTACCGCGAGGCGCTGATGCGGGCCGCGCAGGGCAGCGAGCCGGCCAAGCAGCAGGTGCAGGAGACGATCGCCAAGGTGCACGCGTTGGGAAACTGAGCACGGGTGGTGGCGGCACAACCAGCCAACCACCCAATGTGCTGCGGCAGGCAGTGCCGAACGCTGGACCGGCCGCTGCTGCCCGACGAGCGGCGGACGCCCGTAGCGACGAGCCGCCAGCACCTCGGCGTGAGCGAATCAGTGCTGAGGCCATCGGGTTCTGGGCGTCAGCGGGCGCAGCTACTTGGGCAACAGTTTCCGAGTTCATGCCGGTGCTACCGAAGGCCGTGGCGGGGACTCTCCTGGCGGGGGCTGCCTCGGTCAGCGCTGGCAAGTCCTGGTTGAAGAAGCGTCGAGAGGATCGCGGTGAGAATTGACAGTTCGGTAGAGGCCGCCATGCGGATCACCATCCACGCCGCCGTCAAGCGGGACTTCGGGATGCTCGACCAGCAACTTCAGACACTCAGAAGTGACGAACTTGCCCGTTCGACCGTGCAACTGACACTTGCGGTCGTGGGCTACCTGATGACGGACGTGCACGGTGGCAGGCCAACGCGGGAGCAGGTGGCGGCGATTGCTACGGAGATCGCCAAGGCAGAATCATGGGCGCAGCCAACCCGTGATGAGGTCGAGGTCTTCCTCTCGAAGCTCATGAGCGGGGAGCCATTCGGTGAGGCTGTTCCGATCGAGAACATCATTGTGCTCGCCTTCGTGGTTGCCGCGAACCTGTTGTCGTCCTGCCGCCGTGACGACGAGAAGTGGTGGGACTATCTGGACCGTGCCGAGGCCGCGATCGAGGCGGCGGGATGACCGGGGTGTCGAGCCGGTGACGCGTGACGGTGGGGTGCTGGACGGGTTCCACATCCGGCAGGTGCCGGGTGACATCGGCACCGAGGTCTCCGACTTCGCCAGCGAATGGGACGACGTCCGGTTCGCCACGCGGGTCTGGGAGCGGCAGACCGACGACGGTCACCAGGTCGACCTGCGCGTCCACGTCCTGCGGGGCGAGCGGTTGACCGACCTCGCCGCGCTGCGCGACTTTCTCACCGAGTATCACGAGCGCGACCCTGGCGACTGGCCGTTGATCGACTTCGCGCACGGTGGGTCTGCGGGACTTCGTGACGACTCCCAGGCGTTCTGGCTCGCTGAGCCTGGCGTCGCCGTCAACGTGCTGGTCGACCCCGCTCAGGTGGACCGGGGGCAGCTCCTGGCTACGGCGCTTGCCGTTGTGGCTGTCGGGGCGCAGGGTGGAACCTCACGGTCACCTCGGTAAACCGTGGAAACGGCAGGCGGTTCGCCCTGTCGGCACGATCGCACGTCGCCACCCGTCAGACGGCGGTGCTCCAGGCCGCGTGACGCGCAACGGTGGGATCTCGGAGGACCGGCGCCCTGCCCGCGACCCGGCCATCGACTTCGACGACTACCGCTGCACGCGTCGGCCCGGGATCGCGATTGCTGAGGATGGCTGTTCTGGCACCCGAGCCGCCGCGCGCATCGCGGCAGATCCGGATGATCGCCCGGGGACAATCACCCGAACCTCGTCCAGTGCCCTTCGGAGACCACCTCGACCGAGCCGTCGACCACCTTGATAGCCGTCTGTTCGTCGATGGCGTAGGCCGGGACGCCGAGGTCGGCGGCCCATCGCTCCGCATGAGCCATGGTGTTTGTCGGGAAGAGGTTCAGGTGCGGGAAGATCGAGAAGTCGACAACTCCCAGGGTGCGGTCATCTGGTGCGGACGGCCACTCGACGAAGTAGTCCCCGATCCGGGGCGTCATCACCATGCTTCCGGCGCTTACTCCCACCCAGACCTTGTCGGGCAGCGAAGGCAGCAGACCGGCTAGCCCAGACTCGCGCATTCAGTGACACAGGCATGTCGCGTCGCCTCCGTCGACCAGGAGCACGTCGGCCTTCCGGACCCAGGGAAACCATCGTTCCGCGCCGATGGTGGGCAGTGCGGTGAGCTCGAGGACACCGAGTGACGCCCAGCCCAGGCCGGACACGCACTGCCAGTCAGGCTTGGGCTCGGCGGCGACGAAGTCCCGTACCGATGTCGGACCGCACATCGGGTGACCCCACTGTGCTGTCGGGACGCAGAGGGCGTGGCACTCATCGATCGGCTTGCCGAGCAGCTGTACGAGCGCCGAGTAGATGCTCGGGTTCGTGACGCCGCCGGACGTCAGCAAGAGCTTCACGATGCCTCCGGATTTACACGCGCAGCTGGCGGTTGCGCAGGAACGTCACGACTTCGGACAGTTGCCGTACGCGCTCCGGGTCGACTGACCGCCGGCCACCGGCGCCCGTCCGTGACCGTGCGGACAGCCGGAAACGCGTTTCTTCGATTGGCGTCGCCTGCGTAGGATCTCCGGCGATCAAGGGGGATGAAACGGTGGGCGGTTTCCAGCAGTTCGTGACGGATGTGACTTCGCGTCTGTCCACGATGTCCAGGGGCGAGTTGTACGTCGTCGGCGACGGTCTCGACCGGGACTCACTCTGGCTCACCTTTCTCGATTCCTTCCCCGCCGGCACCAATCTGCGGTTCCGTGAGCGATCCGAGTACGACTGCTCGACCTGCCGCAGTTTCATCAAGCACTTCGGCAACGTCGTCGAGATCCACGACGGGCGGGTCCGTACCGTCTGGTCCGGGGTGTCGGCATCCGACCCGGTCTTCTCCGTCGTCGCCGCCGCTCTGGACGAGTTCGTTCTTTCGCTGCCGTTGTCCACCATCTTCCGGTCCACTCAGGCGCAGTACGGGACGAAGACCACCCGAACGCTGCGCGACGGCCAGGTCGAGGTGTGGCACCACCTGCACGGCCGGGTCGAGAAGCGGCATCGCACCGGAGACGTCGGCGCGGCACAGGGCAACTTTGACGCCGCGGTGCAGGTCTTCCAGCGTGGCCTGGCCGAGCTGACCCGGCACGCTCTGGACACCGTCGTCGACCTCGTCGACGACAACGCCCTCTACCGTGGCGCGGAGCATCGCCGGGCGGTGACCGAGTTCCGTTCGCTGCAAAACGGGTGGACCCAGGCGACCGACCGACGTGCCTTCGTCTTCGCCAACGCCATGAACCCGGCGGCCCGGTTCCGCAACACGGTGATCGGCACCCTCGTCCAGGATCTCTCCGCAGGCGTCGACCTGGAGCAGGCGGTCCGGTCGTTCGAGGCGAAGGTGGCGCCGCAGAATTACCAGCGCCCCACGGCGTTGATCACCCCGGGCATGGTCAAGGCCGCCATGAGGACCATTGCCGAGCTGGGTATCGAGGAGTCGTTGCAGCGACGGTTCGCCCGGCTGTCCGACCTGTCGGTCACCAACGTGCTGTGGGTCGACAACGACACCCAGGCACGGATGAAGGACGGCCTCGAAGGGCTGCTCATGCAGGCGGCCACCATTAATTCGGCAGGTGCGCGCCTTCGTGACGCCAAGCCGGAGGAGATTCCCGTGGTCTCCTTCATGAAGGACATCCTGCCCGGCGCCGCCACCATCGACCTGTGGGTCGCCAACACCTACGAGCCGCACCTCGTCAGTCTCACGACCGGCCGGCACCCGACTGCACCGCGGTTGTTCAAGTGGGACAACGATTTCGGCTGGTCGTACGGCGGCAACGTCACCGACTCGATCAGGGAGAAGGTCAAGCGGGCCGGCGGCAACGTCACCGGCAAGCTGCGGGTGAGCCTGTCCTGGTTCAACCACGACGACCTGGACCTGCACGTGTACGAACCCAACGGCGACCACATCTGGTACCAGGAGAAGCGCGACAAGCTGGATGTCGACATGAACGCCAGCGGGCCGCTCTCCCGCGAGCCGGTGGAGAACGTCACCTGGACCGACCGCGTCCCCGACGGTGAGTACCGGATCGAGGTGAACCAGTACCGCAAGCGGGACAGCGCCCAGGTCGGCTTCGTGATCGAGACCGAGAGCAACGGGAAGATCGAGCATTACAGCCACGAGCGCGCAGTCGGCCACAAGGAGACCGTCGAGGTGGGCCGGATGACGGTTGCCGGCGGGGTGATCACCGCTTTCCGGCCGGGTAGGGACGTGCAGCCGGGCAGTGCGGGCAAGGAGTTGTGGGGCATCGCCACCGAACAGTTCGTACCGGTGTCCACCATCATGTACTCGCCGAACCACTTCGACGACAACGAGGTCGGCAACCGGCACTACTTCTTCATCCTCAAGGGGTGCGTGAACGACCAGCCGACGCGGGGGATCTACAACGAATTCCTCCGCAGCGACCTGCAACCGCACCGCAAGGTGTTCGAGGTTCTCGGCGACCGCACCAAGTGCGAGCCGTCTCCGGATCAGCTGTCCGGCCTCGGCTTCAGCTCCACGGTCCGCAACTCTGTGGTCGCCAAGGTGACCATGACCGGCGGCCGGCGCCGCCTCATCAGCATCCAGTTCTGATTCCCTACCCAGATATTTCAGAGAGGCTACCGTGACCATTTTCGAGAAGGCCACACGGGAGAAGTTCCGCTACCCGTCGGCCAAGGGACTGCTGACCACGGAACAGCTGTGGGAGCTTCCGCTGACCGCCAAGTCCGGCTTCAGCCTCGATGATGTGGCCAAGGCGGTCAACGCCGAACTCAAGGCCGTCGACACCGAGTCGTTCGTGGCCACCGAGGCCAATCCGGCCAAGGCAACCTTGGAAACCAAGCTGGAGGTCGTCAAGCACGTCATCGCCGTCCGCCTCGCAGAGGACCAGGCGGCGAAGGCGGCGGCGGCCAACAAGCTGGAGAAGGAGAAGCTGCTGGCGGCCCTGGCCCGCAAGCAGGACGCGGTACTGGAGAACCTGACCGAGGCAGAGCTACTGGCCCGGATCAACAACCTGTAGGCCGCCGACGATCAGCGTCTGCCAGCGGACCCGCACATCGCCGAGAAGTACGGTCGCCAGCAGGACCTGTGCGGCCAGGCCGGCGCCCCGCTGGCAGCGGTCAGACCCGTTCGACGACGACCACCGGGATCTCCCGCTCGGTCTCCTTCTGGTAGCGGGCGTACGTCGGGAAGACCTGCGTCATCACCTGCCACAGCCGGGGCCGCTCCTCGGCGGTGGCGGTGCGCGCCGTGCCCCGGAACTTCTCGGCCCCGACCTGCACCTCCACCTGCGGGTCGGCGCACAGGTTGAGATACCAGGCGGGGTGCCGCGCCGCGCCGCCATTCGACGCCACCAGCAGGTAGCGGTCGCCGTCGCGGCCGTAGATGAGCGCGGTGCGCCGCAGCGTGCCCGAGCGGCGCCCCCGGGTGGTGATCAGCAGGGCGTCGTAGCCGTGGTACTTCCCGCCGTCGGCGCCGTCGCTCGCCACGTAGCGGCGCACGTGGCTGGCCACCCACTCGACCGGGCTGTCCTCGATGGTCTCCGACATCCGGCCAGCCTAGCGGCCTCCCCGCGGTGATCGTCGGCCCGTCGGGCGGCGCGGAAGCAGGGGGAAGGGCGCCGGTCAGGGATCGGTGAGCAGCAGCCAGTCGTCGTCGAGCGGGGCGACGGTCGTGCCCTCGGGCCAGACGTGCGAGCCGGCGGTCGTCGCCCGCGCCTGGTCCACCAGGGGACGGCGGGCGAACGTCGCCCCCTCGAAGGTCACCGGGCCGTGGAAGCGGGCCCGGCCGAAGTTGGCCGCCCCCTCGAAGCGGGCCCGCTCGAACCAGGTCTGGTCACCGAACTCGGTCCACCGGAACAGGGCCAGGTCCGCGAAGCGGGCCTGCCGGAACCCGGCGTAGCCGGCGAACGCGGCGTGGTCCATCGAGACGCCGCTCAGGAAGACCGCCTCGCGGAAGGTCGCGCTGTCGGTGAAGCGGGCCGCGTCGAAGCTCGCCGTCCGGTGGAAGGTGACGCCCCGGAAGGAGGCCCGGGCGATGGTGGCCTGCCGGCACGACAGCCCGCCCGCGAGGTCGGCCCCCTCGAAGCTGACCCCGCCGGTGACCCGGGCGTGGTCGAGGACGATCTCGGCGTCGCCGCGCAGGTCGTCGCAGGCCAGGTCCGCGAAGGTCGCGCCGAGGGAGAGCCGCCCGCGCACGGTCGCGCCGACAAGGCTGGTGGTGCCGGCGCAGACCGCGCCGGTGAGGTCCGCGTCGTGCAGGGTGCAGCCGGTCGCGTCGAACCCGTCGAGCCGGGCGCCGGTCAGGTCCAGCCTGACCCCCGGCCAGTAGGCGTCGTCGTCCGCGCGCAGGTGCCGGGTCAGGACCCGCTGGGCGGTGCGGCGCACCTCCGCCTCGCGCGCGTCGTCCTCCGGCGCCGGCATCCGCAGGTACGCGCAGAGCACCGCCACGATCGTCTCCCGCTGGGCGGGGTTGTCCTGCCCGAGCCGCTCCAGGGCGTGCAGGCCGCCCAGGCGTACGGCGGCGTTGTCGTTGCCGAGCAGCTCGACGGCGCTGGTGTACAGCTCGGTCAGCCGGCGCTCGGCGGCGTCGTGCTCGGCGGCCTCGGCCTGCCGTTCCTGGTGGCGCTGCCCGGCCTCGGCGACTGCTTCCGCGTGCGCCTGCACCCGTTCCCGGTGTGCCTGGTCCTGCGCGGCGACGGCCTCCTGGTGCCGCTGGGCGCGTTCGCCGATCCACTGTCGCCGGGCGGCCAGCAGCAGGGCGAGCCCGCCGCCGGTGCCGGCGACCACGGTCAGCCCGGTGCGGATGGCGTCGATGCGCAGCGTCGCGCGGGTGTCCGGCTGGGCGGCGCGGTCGGCCTCGCCGAGCAGCCAGTCGAGCACCAGCCAGCCGAGCAGCCCGGCGACCAGCAGCCCGACGAGCACCAGCCACCACGGCATCACCCGCAGCGGCTCTTCGCGGGGTGGTGTCGGACGCACGGGTCACAGCATGCCACCGCGCTCGGCCCGACGTGGGGCACCGTCCCTCATGGACGGCGACCGCCGGGATTGCCGGTTCGTGCCCCTGGCGCGACAAGAGGTTACCGGCCCGTAACTTGTCATTGACGACGATGGATCACGGACAGCATCATCGTCCCACGATCGATCGGATCCCCACCCGCCGTTCCCGGCCCACCGGGTACCTCCCGCCGGAGGTGCAGCCATGCTGCTCCGAAAGATCGTCCTCACCGCCACCGTCGTCGCCGCGCTGCTCGTGCCGGCCACCGCCGCGACGGCCGCCCCCGACCGCCCCGCCGCCGCCACGTCCGCCGCCGCCACGACCACCACCACGGCCGCCGGCAATCCCGTGATCGTCGTCGGCGGCCTGATCGGCGTCTCCATCGCGTACGAGCCGATCGCCGCGCGGCTGCGCGCCGACGGCCACCGGGTCTACGTCTACCAACTGCCGGGGCTCGGCTTCGGCGACATCCGCGACTCCGCCCGCGCCTTCTCCGGCTTCGTGGACCAGGTCCGCTCGGCCACCGGGGCGGCCAGGGTGGACGTCGTCGCCCACTCCGAGGGCGGCTTGGTCTCCCGCTGGTACGTCAAGTTCCTCGGCGGCGCGGACGCCGTCGCGCGCTACGTCAGCCTCGGCAGCCCCCAACAGGGCACCTACGTGGCCAACATCCTGCGCGTCGTCGGGCTCGGCAGCTGCGCCGGAGTCGTCGCCTGCCAGCAGATGTCCATCGGCTCCGGCTTCCTGGCCGACCTGAACGCCGGCGACGACACCCCCGGCGCGGTCCGCTGGACCACCGTCCGGTCGTGGCAGGACGAGCTGGTCCGCCCCGTCGACAACGCCACGCTGGCCGACGGCGCGACCAACGTGCTGATCCAGGCCGCGTGCCCGCTGCGCGCGGTCGGCCACCTCGGCCTCGTGCTGGACGGCACGGCGTACTCGATCGTGCGGCAGGCGCTGCGCGGGGAGGCGGTCCGCCCGCACTGCCTCGCCCTGTAGCGCCGGTCGCGGGCGGGCGGCCGGGCGTCGTCCGTCCCCGCGCCACGTCAGGTGGCCCTGGTGAGGGCCGCGTACTCGTCGTCGGTCAGCCGCACCTCGGCGGCGGCCACGTTCTCCTCCAGGTGCGCCACCGACGACGTGCCCGGGATCGGCAGCATCACCGGCGACCGGCGCAGCAGCCAGGCGAGGGCGAGCTGGGCGGGCGTCGCCCCGTGCCCGGTGCTGATCGCGTCCAGCGGGCCGCCCGGCCGGGCCAGGTTGCCGGTGGCGATCGGGAACCAGGGGATGAACGCGAGGTCGTTGCGCTCGCAGTGTTCCAGCACGGACTCCGCGCCGCGGTCCGCCAGGTTGTAGAGGTTCTGCACCGAGACGATCGGGGTGACGGCGCGGGCCGCCTCGATCTGCTCGACGGTCACCTCGGAGAGGCCGATGTGGCGGATCTTGCCCTCCTGCTTGAGCAGCGCCAGCTCGCCGAGCTGGTCGGCGAGCGGCACCTGCGGGTCGATCCGGTGCAGCTGGTAGAGCCCGATGGCCTCCAGGCCGAGGTGCCGCAGGCTCAGCTCGCACTGCTGGCGCAGGTATTCCGGGCGCCCCACCGGCCGCCAGTCGCCCGGGCCGGAGCGGGTCAGGCCGGCCTTGGTCGCGATGACCAGGTCGTCGGCGTACGGGTGCAGGGCCTGCCGGATCAGCAGCTCGCTGACGAAGGGGCCGTAGGAGTCGGCCGTGTCGATGAACGTCACGCCCAGCTCGTAGGCCCGGCGCAGCACCCGTACGGCCTCGGCCGGATCCTTCGGGTCGCCCCACACGCCGGGGCCGGTGATCTGCATCGCCCCGTAGCCGAGCCGGTCGACCTGGAGGTCGCCCCCGATCCGGTACGTCCCCGAGGCCTTGGCGGGCTGCTTGCCGGCGTCGTTCGCCATGCGTGGATTCCCCATCCTGTCTCTCTTCGTCCCCAGCGGCCAATCTAGCCACCACCGGTGGGGCTTTCCCGCCGATCGTCGCCCGCACCACCGCCGGGACGGACCGAGACCGGGATCACCCGCCGTCGGGCCGTACGTGCACCGGGGCCGGCACGTGGTCGAGGTGGGTGTGCCGGAAGGGCCGGGTCAGCGGGCACGGGTCGAGCCGCAGGGCTTCGAGGATGGCCTGGTGCTGGCACTCGGCGAACAGGCGGGGCACGCCGTCGAGCGGGACCTCCCCGCGCAGCGCCGCGCCGAGGCCCACGGTGTCGACCGCGCCGACGCCCAGCGGGGCGAAGACGCCCGGGTCGTCGCCGCTCGGGCCGGGCGGCGGCGGGGCGTCCAGCGGGTAGATCGTGCCGTCGAAGCCGGCGAGCACCTCGTTGTCGTCGTCCCAGTATTCCGTCACCCAGCCCCGGTCGGAGAGGTAGCGGTGCGCCTCCCGGCCGCCTGCGTGCACGCTGGCCCGCATGACGCTGGAGTCGAAGACGTCGAAGGCGATCGCCGGCTCGCCCGTGAGCAGGGTGATCAGCTGCGCCAGGTCGTCGACCTCGGCGTAGCCGCCCTCCTCCTCGCGTGGAGCGACCGCCCAGCGGCGCTCGCCGACCTCCGTCACGTACGCCTCGGTGCCGACGTCGGTCAGCACCCTGCGGATCTCCGCCAGGCCGCCCACGGCCAGGATCGTCTGGTAGCTCGTGCCCACGCCGGCAGCGTAGGCCGGGGGTGGGACAGCGTCCGGCCGCCGAGACCGGTGCCTCCGCAGCCCCGCCGGCGAAAACGGCGCGACGGGGCCGCAACCGGGCCGCGCCGCCGACGAAGTTGACCGGAGCGCCCGTGCCGGCGGGCCGCCCGTGCGACGCTGGGCCCGTGCCGGCTCGGCGTCGACCGCGGGTCGTCGCGGGCGGCGCGACGCGGGAGGGAGCGCCATGACGGGAGTGCCGCAGGTCGACTTCGCGCTCGACACGTACGAGTGCATCGTGCTGTATCCCGGCGCGGCCGGGCGGGCGCTGCCGGCGGAGACGGTGCAGCGGTTGCAGGCCGAGCACCTCGCGCACATGCAGGCCCTGCAACGGCGGGGGATCATCCTGGTCGCCGGCTCGGTGGACGGCCCGGCCCGTGAACCCGACCCGCCGATCGGCTTCGGCCTGGCCCGCACCGGATCGGTGGACGACGTGCGCAGCGTGATGGAGGCCGACCCGGCCGTGCAGGCCGGGCTCTACCGGGTGGACGTGATGACCTTCCTCTGCCCGGAGGGCTCGCTGGACTTCCCGCTGGTCAAGACGCAGAGCTGAGCCGTCGGCGGCCGCCACCCGCGACCCGGCGCCGACCCGACCCCCGCGGCGTCTTCGGGGCGGTGCCGAGGACGCCGTCGACCCGGGCGCCGGGTCGGCCGGCGGGGAGCACCCGGCTGTCCGTTCGCGCCGGGGGCGTACGATTCCGGCGCGCGGTCGCCGATGCCCGCCGCCTCAACGTTCCGGCGTGGGTTCCGCCCGCCGGCTGCGCGCGTGCCGCGCGTCGTTGGACAATGTTCCGCAGTCCGCAAGGGGTCGGCCCACAGCCCGACCCGGAGGAGAGACTAGCCTGATGGGCGTGACACGCCGCGCGAAGATCGTCTGCACTCTTGGTCCCGCCACCTCGTCGCCGGAGCGCATCCGGGGCCTCGTGGAGGCCGGCATGAACGTGGCGAG
Organism: Micromonospora sp. URMC 107; assembly: GCF_051386315.1. NCBI lineage: Bacteria > Bacillati > Actinomycetota > Actinomycetes > Micromonosporales > Micromonosporaceae > Micromonospora > Micromonospora sp. URMC 107. The sequence goes on along the minus strand of NZ_JBPQTK010000004.1, from coordinate 58,095 downwards.
ACTCAACTTCAGCCACGGCAGCCACTCCGACCACGAGGCGGTGTACCGGCTGGTCCGCGAGGCCGCGGACGCGGCCGGCCGACCGGTGGCCGTGCTCGCCGACCTGCAGGGCCCGAAGATCCGGCTCGGCCGGTTCGCCGACGGCCCGCACGAGTGGCGCACCGGCGACTCGGTCGTCATCACCGGGGACGACGTCCTCGGCACCAAGGAGCGGGTCTCCTGCACCTACCGCAAGCTTCCTCAGGAGGTCAAGCCCGGCGACCGGCTGCTGATCGACGACGGCCGGGTCGCCGTCGAGGTCACCGACGTCACCGGCAACGACATCCGCTGCCTGGTCACCGAGGGCGGTCCGGTCTCCAACAACAAGGGCGTCTCGCTGCCGAACGTGGCGGTCAGCGTGCCGGCGATGTCCGAGAAGGACGCCGAGGACCTGCGTTTCGCGCTCGGCCTGGGCGTCGACCTGATCGCGCTCTCCTTCGTCCGCTCGGCGGACGACATCAAGCTGGTGCACGGCATCATGGCCGAGGAGGGCGTGCACCGGCCGGTGCTGGCCAAGGTGGAGAAGCCCGAGGCGGTCGACTGCCTGGAGCAGATCGTGCTGGCCTTCGACGGCGTCATGGTCGCCCGCGGCGACCTCGGCGTGGAGCTGCCGCTGGACCAGGTCCCTTTGGTGCAGAAGCGTGCCGTGCAGCTCTGTCGGGAGAACGCCAAGCCGGTCATCGTGGCCACCCAGATGCTCGACTCCATGATCGAGAACTCCCGGCCGACCCGCGCCGAGGCCTCCGACGTGGCCAACGCCGTGCTCGACGGCGCGGACGCGGTGATGCTCTCCGGTGAGACCAGCGTTGGCAAGTACCCGGTGCTCACCGTCAGCACCATGGCGAAGATCGTCACCACCACCGAGTCCGGCTCGATCGGGGTGCCGCGCCTGCAGCACGACCCCCGTACGCACGGTGGCGCGCTCACCGTCGCCGCCTCCTCGATCGCCCGGGCCATCGGCGCGAAGGCCCTGGTCGCCTTCTCACAGACCGGCGACACCGTGCGGCGGCTGTCCCGGCTGCACTGCGACCTGCCGCTGCTCGCCTTCACCCCGGTGCCCGAGGTGCGCAACCAGCTCGCCCTCTCCTGGGGCGTGGAGACGTTCCTGATGCCGTTCGTCGAGCACACCGACGACATGTTCCGCCAGGTCGACCAGGCGCTGCTCGGGCTCGACCGGGCCAACCCCGGCGACTACGTCGTGATCGTCGCCGGCAGCCCGCCCGGCACCCCCGGCTCGACCAACACGCTGCGCGTACACCAGCTCGGGTCGCTGGTCGACGCGGCGTCGGCGCGGGCCTTGCAGTGAGCGACGCGGACGTCGCGGTCGGGCAGGCCGCGGTCGACCAGCTCCTGGAGGTGCTCGACCTGGAGCACACCGGCGGGATGACCTTCCGGGGGATGAGCCCCCCGGTCGGTCCCCAGCGGGTGTACGGCGGCCAGGTCGCCGGCCAGGCCCTGGTCGCCGCCGGACGCACCGTCGACCCGGCCCGCTTCGTGCACTCCCTGCACGGCTACTTCGTCCGCCCGGGCGACCCGGCCGAGCCGATCGTGTACGAGGTGGAGAACGTCCGCGACGGCCGCTCGTTCTCGGTGCGCCGCTCGGTGGCGCTCCAGCACGACAAGCCGATCTTCTTCATGTCGGCGTCGTTCCAGCGCACGGAGGAGGGCCTGGAGCACCAGGCCCCCACCCCGCCGGACGTGCCGGGTCCCGACGAGGTCCCGACGATGACCGACCGGCTCGCCCGCTATCCGGAGCGGCTCGGCATCTGGGCGCAGATCCCGCGCCCGATCGACGTCCGCTACGTCGGCGAGCCCGGCTGGGTGCGCCCCGGCGACCGCCCCGCCGACCCGCACCAGCGGGTCTGGATGCGCATCGACGGCAAGCTGCCCGACGACCCGCTGCTGCACGCCTGCGCGCTGACCTACGCCTCCGACCTGACGCTGCTGGACTCGGTGCTCTCGGTGCACGGCGAGGTGTGGGGCCCGGGCGGCGTGGTCGGGGCCAGCCTCGACCACGCGCTCTGGTTCCACCGGCCGTTCCGCGCCGACGACTGGTTCCTCTACGACTGCTGGAGCCCGTCCGCCTCCGGCGCGCGCGGGCTCGCCACCGGCCGCATGTTCACCACCGACGGGCGGCACATCGCCAGCGCCGTGCAGGAGGGGCTGCTGCGCCGCGTCGGCGACTGAGCCGTCCCGGCGCGGCCCGGTCGCCCGGGAGGCGCAGGTGGTGGCGGCACATCGCCGTCGGCCGATCGGCCGAGGGGTGATCCTCCGGGCGGGGCGGCCAGGCGACTAACCTTGCCGCATGCGCCTCTCCGCCCGGGTCGACTACGCCCTCCGCGCGGTCGCCGAGCTCGCCTCGGTGACCGGCGACGCCGGGCCCGGGCGAAGCCGGCCCGTGACCGCCGACCAGATCGCCCGCGCCCAGGAGATCCCGCCGAAGTTCCTGGAGAGCATCCTGCTGCAGCTGCGCCGGGGCGGCATCGTGCAGGCCCAGCGCGGCCCGGAGGGCGGCTACTGGCTGGCCCGACCGGCCGGGGAGATCTCGCTGGCCGAGGTGATCCGGGTGATCGACGGCCCGCTCGCGCACGTGCGCGGGCACCGGCCCGAGGAACTCGGCTACCACGGGGCGGCCCGGGCCCTCCAGGAGGTCTGGATCGCCCTGCGGGCCAGCGAGCGCGAGATCCTGGAACTGGTCACCGTCGCCGACGTGGCCGGCGGCACCCTGCCGGACCGGGTCGTCGAGCTGGCCGCCGACCCCCGCGCCTGGACCTGATCCCCGCCCGGCGCGCACCGCTCCGGTCCGTGGCCCGGGTGCCCTGCCGGTAGCCGGCGCGGGCGCAGGCCCACCCCGGCCCCGCTCCGGTCCGTCGCCCGTGCCCTGCCGGTAGCCGGCGCAGGGCGCAGGCCCATCCCGGTCGCGTGGGTCCGCGTCGGCTCGCGCCGTCTCGCGCCGGTCCCGCCCTGGTGGCCCGCCGGGTGGCGTCGCCCTGGGGTCTGTCGTCTCACTGACCGGTTGAAGGCTTGACCGCGGCGCGCCCCGTGCCGCATTGTCGACCAAGTCGATAGGAGATGCCGAAAAGTCAGGGGGCGCTCGTGCGCAAGCTGCTGGTCCTCGCGCTGGTCGGGCTCGCCGCGCAACTCGTCGACGGCGCGCTCGGCATGGCGTACGGGCTGACCTCCTCCACGCTGCTGCTGCTCGTGGGGGTGGCGCCGGCCGCCGCGTCGGCCTCCGTGCACCTGGCCGAGATCGGCACCACGCTCGCCGCCGGGGTGGCGCACTGGCGGTTCGGCAACGTCGACTGGCGCGTCGTCGCCCGGATCGCTTTCCCCGGCGCCGTGGGCGCGTTCGCCGGCGCGACCTTCCTCAGCTCGATCTCCACCGCCTCGGCCGCCCCGTGGATGGCCGGCATCCTGTTCACCCTCGGCGCGTACCTGCTGGTGCGCTTCTCCCGGCCGCTGCGCACCGACCGGCGCGGCGGCCGGCTGCGCGGCCGCTTCCTCGGCCCGCTCGGCCTGGTCGCCGGCTTCGTCGACGCCACCGGCGGCGGCGGGTGGGGCCCGGTCGCCACGCCGGCCCTGCTGGTCAGCGGGCGGATGGAACCGCGCAAGGTGATCGGCTCGGTGGACACGTCCGAGTTCGTGGTCGCCGGCGCCGCGAGCCTCGGCTTCCTGATCGGGCTCGGCTCCGAGGGCTTCCTGCTGCCCATGGTGGCCGCGCTGCTCATCGGCGGCCTGATCGCCGCGCCGATCGCGGCCTGGCTCGTGCGCATCGTCCCCGCCCAGCTGCTCGGCGCGACGATCGGCGGCGTGATCGTGCTGACCAACGCCCGTACGCTGATGCGCTCGGCCGACCTCGACGGCCCGGCCCGACCGGCCGTCTACGCGCTGCTGGCCGTCGCCTGGGCCGCCGCCCTCGCCCTGGCCGTCCGGGCGCTGCTGCGCACCCGCCGCGAGCGGACCGTCGCCGCGACCGCCCTCGCGGCCGGTACCCCGACCGGCACCCCCTCGGCGGCGACCACCGCAACCACCGACCGCTTCCCGACCTCGACGGCCCTTCCCCCGGCGGCCACGGCGGCCGCCGACGGCTTCCCGGCCTTGACGGCCGCGCCGACGGTGGCGCCACTGCGCACGCCGGACCACCTGGTCGCCCCCGAGCCGGCAACCACTGGCGTCCGGAGCGGCCCATCGCCGAGATCTTGGTAGGAAAGCGCCCCTGCAGGGCCGTTTCTGACCAAGATCTCCCGGCGCGGTCGGCGCGGCCGGCGCGGTCGGCACGGTCGGCACGGGTGGCCGGTGCCCCGTGACCTCGGCCCCCGGGGCGCCGCCGCCCGGTGGGTCGGGGTCTCAGTGGGGGAGGAGGGCGGTCGCGGCGTCGGCGAGGAGGGTCCACGCCTCGTCGACGTGGGCCTCGGTGGTCTGCGGTGAGCCGACGGCCAGGCGCAGCGTGTACCGGCCGTTGACCCGGGTGTGCGTCAGGTGCACCTGGCCCGTGGCGTTCACCCGGGCCAGCAGCTCCGCGTTGACCTCGTCGTCCGCCGCCAGCCGGAAGCACACCAGCGAGTACGGGTGCGCCCCCACCAGCACGAACCGCTCGTCGGCGCGGACCCGGTCGGCGAACCGGGCGGCGAGCGCCACGCCGGAGCGGATGTGTGCCCGCAGCCCCTCGGCGCCGTACCAGCGCAGCACGAACCACAGCTTCAACGCCCGGAACCGGCGGCCCAGCGGCACCTGCCAGTCCCGGTAGTCGATCACCGCACCGGACTCGGTGGCGGCGTTGCGCAGGTACTCCGGCAGCACGCTCAGCGCCTCGATCAGCTCGGCCGTGTCGGCCACCCAGAACGCGTCGCAGTCGAAGCCGGTGAGCAGCCACTTGTGCGGGTCGAAGCAGTACGAGTCGGCGTACTCCAGGCCGACGTGCCCGAACCGCAGCTCGGGGCAGACGGCCGCCGCTCCCGCGTACGCGGCGTCGACGTGCAGAAAGACCCCGTACTCGGCGCAGATCGCGCCGATCTCCGGCAGCGGGTCGATCGCGGTCGTGGAGGTGGTGCCGACGGTGGCCACCACGATCGCCGGAACGATCCCGGCGGCCACGTCCGCCTCGATCGCCGCGCGCAGCGCCGCCGGGGACATCGCCTGCGTCTGCGGGTCGACCTCGACCGGCCGTACGCCGTCGGCGCCCAGCCCGGCGATCCGCGCGGCCTTCTCGATGGACGAGTGGCCCTGGGTCGAGGCGTAGGCGCGGTAACGGCGGTCGACGCCGGCCTCGCGCCACCGGCCGCCGCCGGCCCGGTGCAGCGCGACCAGGGTCGCCACGAGCGTCGCCGAGGACGCCGAGTCCTGGATCACCCCGCCGCCACCGGAGCCGGAGCGGAACCGCTTCGGCAGGTCAAGCAGGTCGGCGAGCCAGTTCAGCAGCACCGTCTCCAGTTCGGTGCACGCCGGCCCGGTCGCCCAGAGCATCCCCTGCACGCCCAGCCCGGCGCTGACCAGGTCGCCCAGCACGCTGGGCCCGGACGTGTTGGCCGGAAAATAACCGAAGAATCCCGGGTGCTGCCAGTGGGTCAGCCCCGGCATGATCAGGGTGTCCAGGTCGGCGAGGACGGCCTCCACCGGCTCGCCGTGCTCCGGCGGGCCGGCCGGCAACCGGGCGGCCACCGCCCCGGGCGGGTCCTGCGAGGTCACCGGGCGCTGCTCCAGCGTCGCCCAGTAGTCGGCGATCCAATCCACCACAGCGTGCCCGGCGCGGCGGAACTCGTCCGGGGTCATGTGCTCAGCCACGCCCTGAGTCGATCAAGAATCCGGGCCGGGGGCAAGGGAAGCGCCGGGCCTTCCCCTGCGCGGGAGCGGCCGGCAGACAGGGTCGGGACCCGGAAAGCGAGGAGCGCATTGTCCGCAGAAAGCGCTTGCCCTAGCATCGCAGGTGCGCGGAGCCACCCCTCGACGCCGCCCGCCGGAACACCGACGCCGCAGTGACGGCGCCGGGGTGCCGACACCGGAGCGGCGGCGTCGGATTCCCGCCGCCAGCGCGGCGTGTCCTCCCGCCGGCCCGGGCAGGCCGGCGGTGACGGTCGCCGCGCGCCCGACCTCCCCGGAGGACACCCCCCATGCCCGTCACCCACCGCCGCCTCGCGCTGCTCGCCGCGGCCGCCGCGGCCGCGCTCGTCGCCGGTACGCTCCCGACCCTCACCGCCGCGGCGGCCGCCGCCGGCTGCCGCGTCGACCACCGGATCACCAGCCAGTGGTCCGGCGGCTTCGGCGCCGACGTCACCGTCACCAACCTGGGTGACCCGGTGAACGGCTGGACCCTCACCTGGTCGCACACCGCCGGCCAGCAGGTCACCCAGGCGTGGAACGCCGTCGTCAGCCAGTCCGGCGCCCAGGTGACCGCCCGCAACGTCGAGTACAACGCGACGATCGCCACCGGCGCCAGCGCCGCCTTCGGCTTCACCGGCTCGTGGGACGGGAGCAACCCGTCGCCGACCAGCTTCGCCCTCAACGGAACGGCCTGCACCGGCGGCCCGACCACGCCGCCGCCGAGCACTCCGCCCCCCAGCACTCCGCCACCCACCACGCCGCCGCCGGCCGGCGCGGTGCAGATGGAGGACCTCGACCGGGGGTTGGTCAGCGTCCGCTCCGGCACCGGCAACCTGGTCTCCTGGCGGCTGCTCGGCACCGAGACCACCACCGGGGTGGCCTTCAACCTCTACCGCGGCGCGACCAGGGTCAACGGCAGCCCGATCACCGGGGCCACCAACTACCTCGACAGCGGCGCGGCGGCGGACGCGACCTACACCGTGCGCGCCGTGGTCGGCGGCACGGAACAGGCCGCCTCCGCGACCGCGCTCCAGTTCCCCGCCGGCCACCTCGACGTGCCGTTGCAGGTGCCGCCGGGCGCGAGCACGCCGAGCGGCGAGAGCTACACGTACTCCGCCAACGACGCCTCCGTCGGCGATCTCGACGGCGACGGCGACTACGAGTTCGTGGTCAAGTGGGAGCCCTCCAACGCCAAGGACAACTCCCAGTCCGGCTACACCGGCACCGTGTACGTCGACGCGTACACCCTCACCGGCACCCGGCTGTGGCGCGTCGACCTGGGCCGCAACATCCGCGCCGGAGCCCACTACACCCAGTTCCAGGTGTACGACTACGACGGCGACGGCCGCGCCGAGGTGGCCATGAAGACCGCCGACGGCACCCGCTCCGGCACCGGCCAGGTGATCGGCTCCGCCACCGCCGACCACCGCAACTCCAGCGGGTACGTCCTCGCCGGCCCCGAGTACCTGACCATGTTCGACGGGCGCACCGGCGCGGTCCTCTCCACCGTCACCTACGACCCGCCGCGCGGCACGGTCTCCTCCTGGGGCGACAGCTACGGCAACCGGGTCGACCGCTTCCTCGCCGCCACCGCCTACCTCGACGGGCAGCGCCCCTCTCTGGTGATGGCGCGCGGCTACTACACCCGGGCGGTCGTGGCGGCCTGGGACTTCCGCGACGGCACCCTGCGCAAGCGGTGGACCTTCGACTCCAACGCCTCGGGCAACGGCGCCGCCTTCGGCCAGGGCAACCACAACCTCTCCGTCGCCGACGTCGACGCGGACGGGCGTCAGGAGATCGTGTACGGGTCGGCCACCATCGACGACGACGGCCGCCTGATGTACGCGACCGGGTTCGGCCACGGCGACGCCCTGCACGTCGGCGACCTCGTCCCCGGCCGGGCCGGCCTGGAGGTCTTCACGATCCACGAGTCCGGCAACCAGCCGGCGGCCGACCTGCACGACGCCCGCACCGGTCGGGTCGTCTGGCAGCGGCCGAACAACGGGGGAGCCGAGGGCCCCGGCCGGGGCGTCGCCGCCGACGTGCACGCCGGCAGCCCCGGCGCCGAGTTCTGGGGCGCCGGCACCCACATGACGGACCTCTACAGCGCCACCGGAGCCGTCGTCGGGCGCAGGCCGTCCTCGGCGAACTTCCTCGTCTGGTGGGACGGCGACCCCGTCCGGGAGCTGCTCGACGGCACCCGGATCGACAAGTACGGCACCGGCGGCGACACCCGCCTGCTGACCGCCAGCGGCGTGGCGGCGAACAACGGCACCAAGTCCAACCCGGCGCTCTCCGCCGATCTGTTCGGCGACTGGCGGGAGGAGGTCGTCTGGCGTACCAGCGACAGCCGTGCCCTGCGGATATACAGCACGCCCACGCCCGCCGGCAGCCGGATCCACACGCTCATGCACGACCCGCAGTACCGGGTCGCGGTCGCCTGGCAGAACACCGCCTACAACCAGCCCCCGCACCCGGGCTTCTTCCTCGGCGACCAGATGGCCGCCCCGCCCGCGCCCGACATCCACCTGCGCTGAGCCGGCACCCGGCCGGCGGGGGCCTCGTGACGTCCCGTCGGCCGGTCACGAGGGGGTGAGGCAGGCACCGGGCCGCAGCCGCGGAATCCGCACAGCTCCGGCCCGGTGCCCCACACCGCGGCATCCCCGACCCGTCCCGACCGGGAATGCCGTACCACCACCGAGGACAAACCTAGGCGGGCCACGCGTCGCCCCGGTGACGCCGACGTGAAGATCGTGTTTCAGCCCTCGCGGCGCAGGCCACCGGCCACCTGCTCGGCGATCAGCTCGTACGAGCGCACCCGGTCGGCCACGTCGTAGACCAGCGTGGTCAGCATCAGCTCGTCCGCGCCCGTGCGCGCCAGCAGCTCGCCGAGCTGCCGCCGTACGGTCTGCGGCGAGCCCGTCGCCTGACCCTCCCGGCGCTGCCGGACGAACTCGCGCTCGGCCTCCGTGTACGGGTACGCCGCCGCCTCGTCCGGCGTCGACAGGGGCTCCGGCCGACCCGAGCGCAACCGCAGGAACGACAGCGCCGCCGGCCCCGCCAACCACTCCGCCCGCTCGTCGGTGTCCGCGCAGACCGCGTTGACGGCGACCATCGCGTACGGCTCGGCCAGCCACCTCGACGGCCGGAAGTGCTGCCGGTACAGCGCCAGCGCGGGCACCGTGTTCTGCGCGCTGAAGTGGTGCGCGAAGGAGAACGGCAGGCCCAGCAGCCCGGCCAGCTGGGCGCTGAACCCGCTGGAGCCGAGCAGCCAGACGGCCGGCTGCTCGCCGAGGCCGGGAGTGGCCGTGATCTGCCCCGGCCGCTCGCCGCTGAAGTAGTTCATCAGGTCCGCCAGCTCCCGCGGGAAGCCCTCCGCCGACAGCCCTTCCATCGTCCGGCGCAGCGCCAGCGCGGTCACCTGGTCGGTGCCCGGGGCGCGGCCGATGCCCAGGTCGATGCGGCCCGGGTGCAGCGCCTCGAGCGTGCCGAACTGCTCGGCCACCACCAGCGGCGCGTGGTTGGGCAGCATCACCCCGCCCGAGCCCAGCCGGATCGTCGACGTGTGCGCCGCCAGGTGCGCCAGCAGCACCGCCGGGGCGGAACTCGCGATCGCCGGCATGTTGTGGTGCTCGGCCACCCAGAACCGGCGGTACCCGAGTTCCTCCGTGCGCCGGGCCAGCTCGGTGGTGTGCCGCAGCGCCGCGCCTGCGGTGGCGCCGGCCGCGACGGGGGCGAGATCGAGAACAGAGAGCGGTACGTTGATCACACGGTTGGCCAACCCCGCCGACCTCGGGTTTGTTCCCCGGAGCGGCCAGGCTCACGGTGCCCGCCGCGCCCGCCCCCGGGGGCTCAACCCATGCCGCGCGCCTGCTCGAAGATCAGGCTCGTCTGGGTGTGCAGCACCGCCGGGTCCACGGCCAGGTGGTCCAGCACGAAGTCCCGCAGCGCGTCCGCCGAGGCCGCCCGCACGTGCAGCACGTAGTCCTCCGCGCCCGCCACGTGGAACACCGCCACCACCCCCGGCAGCCGCACCGACCGGGCCCGGAACGCGTCCACCGCCGCCCGCTCGTGCGCGGTCAACCGCACCGACACCAGCGCCTGCAACGGCAGCCCGACCGCCGCCGGATCCACCTCCGCGTGGAACCCGCGGATCGCCCCGCGCTCCCGTAGGGCACGGGTGCGGGTCAGGCACGTGGAGGGGGCCACCCCGACCCGCTCGGCGAGGGCGTTGTTCGGCAGCCGGCCGTCGGCGGCCAGCTCCGACAGGATCGCCCGGTCTGTGTCGTCCAGGTCGGCGAACCGCCGCACATCATTCGTCGCAAGGGGCATGGAGACATCATCCATCGAATCCTGCCGCCCCTCCAAGGGCAATTACCGAATCATGTTCGGAACTATTGCCCGCGACTGACGCTATGTTCGATCCTTCGGGCATGACGACCGTGGACACCAGAGCCGTGCACGCCGGCCGCGACGACCTCGCCGCCCTCGGCGTCCACGTGCCGCCCATCGACTTCTCCACCACCAACCCGCTGCCGTCGGTCGACGCCGGCGGCGACGCGTACGAGGCCCTCGCCACCGGAGGCACCCTGCCCGCCGGCGGCAGCGCCGTCTACCAGCGCCTGTGGAACCCCACCGTGGCCCGCTTCGAGACCGCCCTCGCCGACCTCGAAGGCACCACCGACGCCGTCGCCTTCGCCAGCGGCATGGCCGCCCTCACCGCCACCCTGCTCGCCGCCACCCGGGACGGGAAGCGGCACCTCGTCGCCGTCCGGCCCCTCTACGGGGGCACCGACCACGTGCTCGCCACCGGCCTGCTCGGCACCACCGTCACCTGGGCCCGCGCGGGCGAGGTCGCCGCCGCCGTCCGCCCCGACACCGCCCTGGTGATCGTCGAGACCCCGGCCAACCCCACCCTCGACCTGGTCGACATCGCCGCCCTCGCCCGGGCCGCAGGCGACGTGCCGCTGCTCGTCGACAACACCGTCGCCACCCCCGTACTCCAGCAACCCACCCGGCACGGCGCCGCGCTCGTGCTGCACAGCGCCACCAAGAGCATCGGCGGACACGGCGACGTCCTCGCCGGCGTGGTCGCCTGCGACGGCGACTGGGCCGCCCGGCTGCGCCAGGTCCGCGCGCTCACCGGCGCGGTCCTGCACCCCCTCGGCGCGTACCTGCTGCACCGCGGCCTGCAGACCCTGCCGGTGCGGGTCCGCGCCCAGCAGGCCGGCGCCGAGAAGCTCGCCGCCTGGCTCGCCAGCCACCCCGCCGTCGCGCGGGCGCACCACCCGTCGCTGCACGACCCCGCCGGGCTCGTCGGACGGCAGATGAGCGGCCCCGGCAGCCTCCTCGCCTTCGAGGTACGCGGCGGCGCGCCCGCCGCGGCCGCCGTCGCGAACGCCTGCCGGCTGATCACCCACGCGGTGTCGCTGGGCGGCGTGGACACCCTCATCCAGCACCCGGCCTCGCTGACCCACCGGCCCGTCGAGGGGGAGGCCAGGCCCTGCGGGGGTCTGCTGCGCATCTCGGTGGGCCTGGAGGACGCGGAGGACCTGCGCGCGGACCTGGCCCGGGCCCTCGCCGAGCTCGGCTGATCCTCGGCCCTCCGGTCAGAACTTCCGGCCGACGGTCGACTGGCCCTCGGCCGTCGGGTCAGGACTTCGGGCCGACGTGGCGGTCGAGGGCGGCGACGGCCTCCCGGCGGGCCACGGAGAGGGAGTCGCGGCGGTTCATCCGCCAGGCGATGCCGAGCAGGTCCAACGCCCACTGGCAGAGGCCCATGATGTCGGTGGACTCGTTGACGAACATGTAGCGCGGGTAGACGTACTGGCGGCCGCGCATCGTCACCCGGTTGCTCACCCGGCAGCCGTCGGAGTGGAACAGGCCGCGAAGGAAGTCGCCGGGGTGCGCGGTGACGATCTCCCGCTGCCAGTCGGTGAGGACGATCGGTCGCTCGTGCTTCTTGCCGGGCCAGTGCTGCGGGAACAGGCACGGCCAGTGCTTGCCGGTGCTCTGCACCGCCACGCAGCCCTGCTGCTGGATCCGCTGGACCTGGTTGGCGAGCACCGCCTTCATCGCGACGTCGCAGGCGTCGATGAGATCAGGCCATGCGTCGGCGCAGTGAACGCGCAGGACGGGAACGCGGTCGGTGGTGACCAGGTGGCCGTCCCCGAGATAGAGGCCCAGCAGGTAGGGATAGGCCGTCGGGTCGGTCGGATTGCCGACATCGGGAAAGCAGCGGAAGCAGCGAGCGGCGGTGCCGACCATGACCGGCTCGGGTCGGTCCTCGCGCCAGTGCCAGACGGTGCTGTAGGGCAGGGACAGGTCCCGGGCTACCGACCGGATGTTGCTGCCGCGAGCGCGGAGCGCGCGGGCTCGGGCCCGCATCTCGGGTGGGTGCACCCGGAAATTGTCGAACAGACGTATGACAGAAGTGCCGGGAGCGGGACTTGAACCCGCACGCCCTCTCGGGCAGATGCTTTTGAGGCATCCGAGTCTGCCGATTCCTCCATCCCGGCTTAACCCCTGCGCGGGGTCGGGCCCACTGTACCCGACTAGGCTCATACGGGAGCATGGGTGGTAGCCGTGCCGGGAACGATGGTGGGAGTGGCTCGTGGCCGAGACGCAGACGGACGTCGAGCGCAGGCGCGTTCTGATCGCCGAGGACGAGGCGCTCATCCGGCTGGACCTCGCCGAGATGCTCGTCGAGGAGGGGTACGAGGTCGTTGGGGAGGCCGGTGACGGGGAGACCGCCGTCCGGCTCGCCGAGGAGCTCAAGCCGGACCTGGTCATCCTCGACATCAAGATGCCGATCATGGACGGGCTGGCCGCCGCCGAGCGGATCGCGGGCGCCCGGATCGCCCCGGTGATCATCCTGACCGCGTTCAGCCAGCGTGACCTGGTGGAGCGGGCCCGGGCGGCCGGCGCGATGGCGTACCTCGTGAAGCCCTTCCAGAAGAGCGACCTGGTGCCGGCGGTGGAGATCGCGCTGTCGCGCTACTCGGAGGTCGCCGCCCTGGAGGCGGAGGTCGCGGGGCTGACCGATCGGCTGGAGATCCGCAAGACGGTCGAGCGCGCCAAGGGCGCGCTGATGACGACCTACGGGATGACCGAGCCGCAGGCCTTCAAGTGGATCCAGCGCACGGCGATGGACCACCGGATGACCATGAAGGAGGTCGCCGAGCGGATCCTCGCCGAGACCGCCGGCGGCGAGGTCGCCCAGCCCGCCTCCTGACGGGGCCGCGACACGCCGGAGAGGGCTCCGGGGGCTCCTCGCCGCAGCGGTTGATCGATAGCATCTGATCCATGTGGACCCGGCGGCTGGTGGCGGTGCTCGGTGTCCTCGTGGTGCTGCTGGCGGGCTGCGACCGGGCCCCGGCGGAGCCCGCCGACGAGCCCGTGCGCCCGCAGTGGCAGCCGCTGGCCCTGCCGGCGCCGCCGGGCGTCCCCGGCCGGCCGCTGCTGCGCGACGCCGTGGCCTGCGCCGGCCGGTGGTACGTCGTCGGCGGCGTGGCCGACGCGGCGGGGGAGACCCGGCCGGCGGCCTGGGGCAGCACCGACGGCGTGTCGTGGACGGCGCTGCCGCTGTCGCCGTCGAGCCACTACGGCCGCCAGCACGTGCTCTACGCGGCCGCGTGCCACGACGGCCGGCTGGCGGCGCTCGGCGCGAAGAACGGCGGCGCGCACGGCAACCCGCGTACGGGCACCTGGTCGCAGTCGCCGGGCGGGGAGCTGCGGGAGGCGGCGGCGCCCTTCGAGCTGTACGCCGGCCCGCGTGCGGTGAGCGTGGCGCGGCTGGCGGCGGGCCCGGCCGGCTGGCTGATCGCGGGGGCGCGGGTCGACGGGGCGGCGGTCTGGACGTCGCCGGACGGCGAGCGGTTCACGATCCGGGAGGGTGCGCCGGAGCTCGCCGGTGACGGGCGTGGCCGGACGGTCGCGTACGACGCGGTGGCCGTGTCGTCGGGGTGGTGGGTGGTCGGGGCGGTGCTGCCGCCCGGCGCGACGGCGCAGGCGCCCCTGGCCTGGAGTTCGGCAGACGGGCGGGCCTGGCGGCGGGTGGCGCTGCCGGTGCCGGACGGCCGCGGCCAGGCCCAGCGGGTGGCGTCGGTCGACGGTGCGGTGGTGACGGTCGGCCCGGTGCGCGACGGGTTCGCGGCCTGGCGTCTGACGGGCGGCGAGTGGCGTCGGGTCGGCGGTTTCGGCGCCGCCGGTCCGGGGGTGTCCTCGGTCGGCGCGCTGGTGCCGGCCGGGCGGGAACTGGTCGCGGTGACGGGGGACGGCGGGGGCCGCGGACTGTGGCTCTCCGTCGATGCGGGGGACTCGTGGCGGACGGTGGCCATGCCGGCCGCGGTGCCGGATGGTGGGAACACCGCCGTGGCGGTGGCCTCGCACAGTGATCGACTGTTGTTGCTTGCCGACGACGGGACGACGTCCCGTGCCTGGTCAGTCGGGTTGCCGACGGTCGATCGGTAGGGGGTCGACGAGGTTCGACCCGTTACCGAAGAAACGAAGGCGAAGGACTTTCGTGACCGACGGTTCTTACAGCGATCGTTTCGAATCCGCCACGCCGTGTAACGGTTCGGTCAACCCCCTCCCCTGGGGCTTTCGTCACAGCTGAAAGGTGGGATAGCGTCCGGCCCCAGACCGGCGACGACGGTCTGGTTCGTCCGCCCCCGCAAGGGCCAATCGGCAGCGGGTGGTTCGGACCATGGGACGGAGGAGGGTTCGGGCCTTGAGGCAGAAGCTCGCGCGCGTTATCGGTGGGGTCGCCATGCTGGCGCTCGTCGCCGGCGGCACCGCATGCTCCAGCGGTAGCGACGACACGGCGTCCGGTGGCGACGCCTGTGGCAACAAGATCGCGTTCTTCGGCGCGCTGACCGGCAGCTCGGCGGCGCTCGGCATCAACGAGAACAACGGCGTCAAGCTGGCCGTCGACAAGTACAACAAGGAGAACGCCGACTGCAAGGTCGAGCTGGTTCCCCTGGACTCGCAGGGCAGCCCGGACCAGGCGCCGCAGCTGGCGCAGAAGGCCATCGACGACGAGAAGATCCTCGGCATCGTCGGCCCGGCCTACTCCGGTGAGTCGGAGGCCGCTGGTCCGCTCTTCAACGAGGCCGGTCTGGTGACCATCACCCCCTCCGCGACCCGCCCCAGCCTGGCGGAGCAGGGCTGGAAGACGTTCTTCCGCGCGGTCGGCAACGACTTCAGCCAGGGCCCGGCGGCCGGCAACTACATCAAGAACGTGCTGAAGGCCGACAAGGTCTACGTCATCGACGACCAGTCCGCGTACGGCGCGGGCCTGGCCGACGAGGTCAAGAAGCTGCTCGGCCCGGCGGTCGTCGGCTCGGACAAGGTCCAGGGCGAGGGCAAGCAGGTCGAGTTCTCCGCCGTGGTCACCAAGGTCAAGGCCGCCAACGTCAAGGCGATCTTCTACGGCGGCTACTACCAGGAGGCCGGCCTGATCCGCAAGCAGCTCACCGCTGCCGGGATCACCGCTCCGCTGATCGCCGGTGACGGCGTGAACGACGCCGCGTACATCACCTCCGCGGGTGCGGCGGCGGCCGAGGGCACCATCCTCACCTGCCCGTGCCAGCCGGCCGCCGAGGCGCGCGGCACCTTCGTCCAGGAGTACAAGGCGCTCAACGGCTCCGACCCGGGCACCTACAGCGACACGGCCTACGACGCGGCGAACATCCTGCTCGCCGGCATCAAGGCGGGCAAGACCACCCGTGCGGGCCTGCTGGAGTTCGTGAAGGGCTACAGCGGCGAGGGCGTCGCGGCGAGCTACAAGTTCGTCGAGGGCGGCGAGCTCGACCCGGCGCAGGTGAAGGTCTGGGCCTTCAAGGTCGTCGGCGGCAAGGTCGTCCCGGACCAGGAGATCCCGAAGTCCTGACGCCGGTCGCTGCTACAGCGATTGATCGGTGATCGCGGGTGCGGCCGGGAGCTCGCTCCCGGCCGCACCCCATTTTTCTCTCCAGACCCTGATGGAGTGTCCCTTCATTGAACTTCGACGACCTGTTCTCCAACTTCGGGACATACACGACGACCGGCCTGACGCAGGGTGCGATCTACGCCCTGGTCGCGCTCGGCTACACGCTGGTCTACGGCGTGCTGAGACTCATCAACTTCGCCCACTCCGAGGTCTTCATCGCCGGCGCGTTCGCGGCGATCTGGACCTGGAACGGCTTCGGGCTCGACCAGAACTCGCAGGTCAGCGGGATCGGGTCGATCCTGTTCTACCTGCTGGTGGCCATGATCGTCGCGGCGATCGCCTCGGCGGGCACCGCGACGGTGATCGAGCGGGTGGCGTACCGGCCGTTGCGTAAGCGCAACGCGCCGCCGCTGGCCTTCCTGATCACGGCGATCGGCGCGTCCATCGCCATCTCGGAGGCGTTCGGCATCTGGACCCGGCGCCGCCCGGAGGGCGCCCCCATCCTGGTCAGCCAGGACCCGCTGTTCCACGTCTTCGGCGTGCCGATCGACGCGGTGCAGCTGCTCACCCTCGGCGCCGCGTTGGTGATGATGATCGCGCTGGACCTGTTCATCAACCGCAGTCGGGTCGGTCGCGGCATCCGGGCGGTGGCCCAGGACGCCAACACCGCCGCGCTGATGGGCGTGAACAAGGACCGGATCATCCTGATGGTCTTCATCGCCGGTGGCGCGATGGCCGGCGTCGCCGGCCTGCTCTACGACGTACGGATCCAGACCCTCACCTACAGCGTCGGCTTCCTGCTCGGCCTCAAGGCGTTCACCGCCGCGGTGCTCGGCGGCATCGGCAACCTGCGCGGCGCGCTGCTCGGCGGCCTGCTGCTGGGCGTGGTGGAGAACTACGCCTCCGGCCTCTTCGGCAGCGAGTGGAAGGACTTCGCCGCGTTCGCGCTGCTGGTGGTGCTGCTGATGTTCCGGCCGACCGGTCTGCTGGGTGAGTCGCTGGGGAGGGCGCGGGCATGACGACCGTCTTGGAAAAGGTGCGCACCGGCCGCGAGGCGGCCGGCGAACGGTGGCGCGGCGCGCCGCGCTGGGTGCGCTGGGCGCTGCTGGCCGCGGTGATCGTGTTCTTCTACGCGCTGCCGAACAAGGAGTTCTACCAGTACCTCGGGCCGATCCCGACCCCCGGTGCGAACTTCACCCAGGTGATGTTCACCGTCTCGATCTACGTGCTGCTGGCCGTCGGCCTGAACATCGTGGTCGGCTTCGCCGGCCTGCTCGACCTCGGCTACTTCGGCTTCTTCGCCGTCGGCGCGTACACCGTGGCGGTGCTGACCTCGCCGAGCAGCGACATCAAGACGCTGTGGCCGTGGCTGCTGGCGGTGCCGGTGGCGATCGCCCTGACGATGCTCTCCGGCGTGATGCTCGGTACGCCGACCCTGCGGCTGCGGGGCGACTACCTGGCGCTGGTGACGCTCGGCTTCGCCGAGATGATCCGCATCGGCGCGGTCAGCTCGGAGTTCCTCAAGGGCCAGCGGGGCTTCAACCAGATCCCGCACCCCCCGGGCCAGTACGCCGACGGCAAGCCGGTCTTCGGCGTGCTCGACGCCCGGCCGTACTACTGGCTGGTGCTCACGGTGATCATCCTGGTGGTGATCGGCGTGCGGAACCTGACCCACAGCCGGGTCGGGCGGGCCTGGATCTCCATCCGCGAGGACGAGGACGCCGCGCAGCTCATGGGCGTGCCGACGTTCAAGTTCAAGCTCTGGGCGTTCGCCGCGGGCGCCGCGATCGCCGGCCTGGCCGGCGCGTTGTTCGCGGGCAAGCAGAACTTCGTCAACTCGCAGAACTTCGAGCTGCTGAACTCGATCATCATCCTGGCCGCGGTCATCTTCGGTGGCTCCGGCAACATCGTCGGCGCGATCGTCGGCGGTGGCCTGGTGGCGTACATGATCGAGCGGTTCCGCGGCATCGAGCTGTTCGGCGTCGAGCTGTACGAGTACCGGTTCCTGTTCTTCGGCCTGGTGCTGGTGGTCATGATGATCTTCCGGCCGGAGGGTCTGATCCCCAACCGACGACGTGCGGCGGAGTTCAAGGATCGCCGCAAGGAGGTGACCGTCGGTGAGTGACACCGAGCAGACGCCGGTCGTCCCGGCGCAGGCCGGCGCGCCGGCCGTGGAGGCGGTTTCCACCCGGGAGCCGCTGCTGGAGGTCGACAAGGTCACGCTGCGCTTCGGCGGCGTGGTCGCGTTGAACGAGGTGGACTTCACCCTCTACAAGGGCGAGATCCTCGGTCTGATCGGCCCGAACGGCGCCGGCAAGACCACCTGCTTCAACGCCATGACCGGCATCTACCAGCCCACCGAGGGGCAGATCCGGTTCCGCGGCCAGCGGATCAGCGGCAAGAAGCGGCACCAGATCACCAAGATGGGCATGGCGCGGACGTTCCAGAACATCCGCCTCTTCCCGGAGATGACGGCGCTGGAGAACGTCCTGGTGGGCGCGGACGCGCACAACAAGACGAGCGTCATCTCCGCGCTGTTCCGCCTGCCGCGGTACTGGAAGGAGGAGCGCGCGAGCCGGGAGAAGGCCGAGCGCCTGCTGGAGTTCGTCGGCATCCGCAAGCGGATGCACGAGTTCGCCCGCAACCTCTCCTACGGCGAGCAGCGGCGGCTGGAGATCGCCCGTGCGCTGGCCACCGACCCGGTGCTGCTCTGCCTGGACGAGCCGGCCGCCGGCTTCAACCCGGCGGAGAAGGAGGAACTGCTCCAGCTCATCCGGCAGATCCGGGACACCGGCGTGACCGTGCTGCTCATCGAGCACGACATGCGCCTGGTCATGGGGGTCACCGACCGGATCGTGGTGCTGGAGTTCGGAAAGAAGATCGCCGAGGGGCTGCCCGCCGAGGTGCGGGAGAACCCGAAGGTGATCGCGGCGTACCTGGGGGTGCCGGACGATGCTGCTTGAGATCGACGATGTGAGCCTGCTCTACGGGCGGATCCAGGCGCTGCACGGCATCAGCCTGACGGTGGACGAGGGCGAGATCGTCGCCCTGATCGGCGCCAACGGCGCCGGCAAGTCGACCACGATGCGGGCGATCTCCGGGATCCGGCCGGTCGCCAGCGGCAGCATCCGGTTCGACGGTGAGGACATCACCAAGCTCCGGGCGGACCTGCGGGTCCGGCGAGGGCTGTGCCAGGCCCCCGAGGGCCGCGGGATCTTCCCGGGCATGACGGTGCTGGAGAACCTGGACATGGGCGCGTACACCCGGCGCGACCGCGCCGGCATCGCCCAGGACCTCGACCGGGTGCTGGGGCTCTTCCCGCGCCTGGCCGAGCGGCGCAAGCAGCAGGGCGGCACCCTCTCCGGCGGCGAGCAGCAGATGCTGGCCGTCGGGCGGGCACTGATGAGCCGGCCGAAGCTGCTGCTGCTCGACGAGCCCTCCATGGGTCTGGCACCGATGCTGATCCAGCAGATCTTCGACATCATCGTCGAGATCAACCAGCAGGGCACCACCGTCCTGCTGGTCGAGCAGAACGCCCAGCAGGCGCTGGCCCGGGCCCACCGGGCGTACGTGCTGGAGACCGGCCGGATCGTCAAGAGCGGCACCGGCGCCGAGCTGCTGCACGACCCGGCGGTCAAAGAGGCCTACCTCGGCGTGGCCTGACCGGCCGTCACCCCTCATCGCAAGGAGTACCCCATGTTCCTCATCAGTGGTGGCCGCCGGGCCGTTCTCGGCGTCACCGGCGCCGCGCTGCTGGCCATCTCACTGGCCGGCTGCGGCGAGAAGGAAAGCAGCACCGAGCAGCCCGGCGCCGGCCCCACCGTCACCGCCGCCGCCGACTCGGCGCTGGCCGCGAAGGTGCCCGACGCCGTCAAGGCCGACGGCGTGCTCAAGGTCGGCACCGACTCGACGTACGCCCCGGCGGAGTTCCTCGACGCCGACGGAAAGACGGTCGTCGGCTTCGACATCGAGCTGTTCAACGCCGTCGCGCAGAAGCTCGGCCTCAAGGCCGAGTACGAGTCGGCCCCGTTCGACTCGATCCTGCCCGGCGTGGACTCGGGCAAGTACGAGGTCGGCGTCTCCTCGTTCACCATCAACGCCGAGCGGATGAAGACCGTCAACATGGTCAGCTACTTCTCCGCCGGCACCCAGTGGGCGACCAAGGCCGGCAACCCGGCCAAGGTCGACAGCGAGAACGCCTGCGGCAAGAAGATCGCCGTGCAGGTCGGCACCGTGCAGCTCGACGACATCACCGCCCGGTCGAAGAAGTGCACCGACGCCGGCAAGCCGGCGATCACGATCGACCAGTACCAGGCGCAGAGCGACGCCACCGCCGCGGTGGTCAGCGGCAAGGACGACGCCATGCTGGCGGACTCCCCGGTCGGCGCGTACGCGGTGAAGCAGAGCAACGGCCAGCTGGAGCTGCTCGGCGACATCTACGAGTCGGCCCCGTACGGCTACGCGGTGAAGAAGGACCAGGCCGCGTTCGCCGAGGTGCTGAAGGAGGCCGTCGCGGCGGTCATCGCCGACGGCACGTACGAGACCGCGCTGAAGAAGTGGGGCGTCGAGGGCGGCGCCATCACGACCCCGGCGCTGAACCCGACCAGCTGACCATGCCGGTCGAGACTGACACACCCGAACGGGCACGGCCGGAACCCATCCGCGCCGTGCCCGTGCGGCATCCCGGGCGGTGGGTCGCCGTCGCCGTGATCGGGGTGCTGGTGGCCATGTTCGTCCACCTGCTGGTGACGAACAAGGCGTTCAACTGGTCGTTCATGGTCGACGAGATGTTCCGGCCGCCGATCATCGAGGGGGTGCGCGGAAGCATCGCGCTGCTCCTGACCTCCATGCTGATCGGCATCGGGCTGGGCGTCGTCCTCGCCATCATGCGGCTGTCGGAGAACCCGATCCTGCGCGGCGTCGCCTGGGCGTACACCTGGTTCTTCCGGGCGGTGCCCCGGCTGGTGCTGGCGATCCTCTTCGGCAACCTCGGCATCCTGTGGGCGCGCATCGAGTTCGGGCTGCCCTTCGACCGGCAGATCGGCGCCCTCTTCGGGGTCGACGACTTCGAGGCGCGGCTGTTCGGCTTCTCCGCCGTGGAGATCCTGACCGGCTTCGTCGCCGGCATGCTGGCGCTGGGCCTCTCCGAGGCCGCCTACATGGCGGAGATCGTCCGGGCCGGCATCCAGTCGGTGGACGAGGGGCAGACCGAGGCCGCCCAGGCGCTGGGCATGCGGCGCGGGCAGATCCTGCGCCGCATCGTGCTGCCGCAGGCCATGCGGGTGATCGTCCCGCCGACCGGCAACGAGACCATCGCGATGCTGAAGGACACCTCGCTGGTGGCCTTCGTACCGGTCTCCACCGAGCTGTTCTTCCAGCTCAGGGCCGTCGGTAGCCGGACCTTCCAGGTCTTCCCGATGCTGGTCGCGGCGACCATCTGGTATCTGCTGCTGACCAGCGTGCTGCTGGTCGGGCAGTACTACCTGGAGCGGCACTTCTCCAAGGGCGTCGGGCGCACCGGGCGGGCGAGGACCAAGCTGCGGGGCCTCGCGGCGGAGAGCGGCGGCACGACGGGGAAGGTGGACGGCGCATGACCGGGCTGACGGTGCCGGCGCAGGCCGGCGGGCCGGCGGTGGAGTCCGGGCCGATGGTCCGGGCCGAGCAGGTGCACAAGTCGTTCGGGCCGATCGAGGTGCTCAAGGGCATCGACCTGGAGGTCCGCAGCGGGGAGGTCTGCTGCCTGCTGGGCCCCTCCGGCTCCGGCAAGTCGACGTTCCTGCGCTGCATCAACCACCTCGAGAAGATCAACGCCGGCCGGATCTGGGTCGACGGCGACCTGATCGGCTACCGCGAGCGCGGCGGGAAGCTGCACGAGATGCGGGAGTCCGAGGTCGCCGCCCAGCGCCGGGCGATCGGCATGGTGTTCCAGCGGTTCAACCTCTTCCCGCACATGACCGCCCTGCAGAACGTCGCCGAGGCGCCGGTGCTGCTGGGCCGGGAGTCCAAGGCCGCCGCCCGGGACCGGGCCGCCGCGCTGCTGGAGCGGGTGGGGCTGGGCGACAAGCTCGGCAACTACCCGGGCCAGCTCTCCGGCGGCCAGCAGCAGCGGGTGGCGATCGCCCGGGCGCTGGCGATGCAGCCGAAGCTGATGCTCTTCGACGAGCCCACCAGCGCCCTCGACCCGGAGCTGGTCGGCGAGGTGCTCGACGTGATGAAGGACCTGGCGCGCGACGGCATGACGATGATCGTGGTCACCCACGAGATCGGCTTCGCCCGCGAGGTCGGCGACTCGCTGGTCTTCATGGACGGCGGCGTCGTGGTCGAGTCCGGCGTACCGTGCCGGGTGACGTCCGTCGCGGTCGCGCCCGTGCCGGTGTCCCGGAGTGTCGGATCGGGCGGCTAGAGTCGCTGCCGTGACAGCTACGACGCCGCGCCTGCTTCTCGTCGACGGACATTCCATGGCATACCGGGCGTTCTTCGCCCTGCCGGTGGAGAACTTCTCCACCACGACGGGGCAGCCGACCAACGCGGTCTACGGCTTCACGTCCATGCTGATCAACGTGCTGCGCGACGAGCAGCCGACGCACATCGTGGTCGCCTTCGACGTCTCCCGCCGCTCCTTCCGCACGGAGAAGTACGCGGAGTACAAGGCCGGCCGCAGCGAGACCCCGACCGACTTCAAGGGCCAGGTGAGCCTGGTCAAGGAGGTCCTCGCGGCGCTGCGCATCCCGGTGGTGGAGAAGGAGGGCTTCGAGGCCGACGACATCATCGCCACCCTCGCCTGCCAGGCCCGCGACCAGGGCATGTCGGTCCTGATCAGCAGCGGCGACCGCGACGCGTTCCAGCTCGTCGGCGACCGGATCACGGTGCTCTACCCGCGCAAGGGCGTCTCCGACCTGGCCCGGATGGACCCGGCGGCGATCGAGGCGAAGTACGGCGTCCCCCCGGAGCGCTACCGCGACCTGGCCGCCCTGGTCGGCGAGACCAGCGACAACCTGCCCGGCGTGCCCGGTGTCGGCCCGAAGACCGCCGCGAAGTGGATCACCACGTACGGCGGGGTCGACGGGGTCGTCGCGCGGGCCGACGAGATCAAGGGCAAGGCCGGCGACAGCCTGCGCGAGCGGCTCGCCGACGTGATCCGCAACTACGAGATCAACTGTCTCGTCTCCGACCTGGAACTGCCGCTGCGTCCCGAGGACGCGCGCTGGGAGGGCTGGGACCGCGAGGCCGTCCACCAGGTCTTCGACACCCTCGAGTTCCGCATCCTGCGCGACCGGCTCTACCAGTACCTGGAGGCGGTGGAGCCGGAGGCCGAGTCCGGGTTCGACCTGACCGGCGAGGTGCTCACCGAGCCCGGGGCGCTCGCCGGATGGCTGGAGACGCACGCGCCGGCCGACACCCCGGTGGGCGTGGCGGCGAAGCTCGACACGGGCCCCAACCGCCGGCACACCGCCTCGGTGACCGGGCTGGCGCTGGCCACCGCCGGCGGCGCGGCGGCCTGGTGCGATCCCGCCACCCTGGAGCCGACCGACGAGGCGGCCCTGGCGGCCTGGCTGGCCGACGCCGGGCGGCCCAAGGTGCTGCACGACAGCAAGCCGGCGGTGCTGGCGTTCGCCGCGCACGGCTGGAGCCTGGAGGGCATCCTCCGCGACACCCAGATCGCCGCCTACCTGGCCCGCCCCGACCAGCGCTCCTACGACCTCACCGACCTGGCCCTGCGCTACCTGCACCGCGAGCTGCGGGTCGACGCCCCGGAGACCGGCCAGCTCACCCTGGAGGGGCTCGGCAACGACGGCGAGGCGGAGCAGAACCTCATGCTCCAGGCCCGCGCCACCCTCGACCTGGCCGACGCGATCGACGCCGAGCTGTCCCGCGACGGCGAACAGTCGGCGCGGCTGATGGCCGGGGTGGAGCTGCCGCTGATGCGGGTGCTCGCCGGCATGGAGCGCACCGGCATCGCCGCCGACACGCACTACCTCTCCGAGCTGGAGGCGCACTTCGCCGCCGAGGTGAAGGCCGCCGCCCAGGGGGCGTACGAGGCGGTCGGCCGGGAGTTCAACCTCGGCTCGCCGAAGCAGTTGCAGGAGATCCTCTTCGGCGAGCTGGGCCTGCCCAAGACCAAGAAGATCAAGACCGGCTACACCACCGACGCCGACGCCCTCCAGTGGCTCCACGCGCAGAACCCGCACCCGGTGCTGGCCCACCTGCTGCGCCACCGGGACGTGGCGAAGCTCAAGACGACCGTCGACGGGCTGCTCAAGTCGGTCTCCGACGACGGCCGCATCCACACCACCTTCAACCAGACGGTGGCCGCCACCGGCCGGCTCTCCTCGACCGAGCCCAACCTGCAGAACATCCCGATCCGCACCGAGGAGGGGCGACGGATCCGTCGCGCCTTCGTGGTGGGGGAGGGCTACGAGTGCCTGCTCACCGCCGACTACAGCCAGATCGAGATGCGGATCATGGCGCACCTGTCGTCGGACGACGCGCTCATCGAGGCGTTCAACTCCGGCGCCGACTTCCACGCCGCCACCGCCTCGTCGGTCTTCGGGGTGCCGGTCGACGAGGTCACCGCCGACCAGCGGCGCAAGATCAAGGCGATGAACTACGGCCTGGCGTACGGGCTGAGCGCGTTCGGCCTCTCCCAGCAGCTCGGGATCACCGCCGAGGAGGCGCGCGGGCTGATGGAGAACTACTTCGCCGGGTTCGGCGGGGTGCGCGACTACCTCCAGGAAGTCGTCGCCCGCGCCCGGCACGACGGCTACACCTCCACCATCCTGGGCCGCCGCCGCTACCTGCCCGACCTGGTCAGCGACAACCGGCAGCGCCGGGAGATGGCCGAGCGGATGGCGCTCAACGCCCCCATCCAGGGCTCGGCGGCCGACATCATCAAGGTCGCCATGCTGCACGTCGACACGGCGCTGCGCGAGGCGGGCCTGCGCTCGCGGATGCTGCTCCAGGTGCACGACGAGTTGGTCTTCGAGGTCGCCCCGGGCGAACGGGAGACCCTGGAGGCGCTGGTGCGGCGGGAGATGGGGGCGGCGCACCCGCTCTCGGTGCCGCTGGAGGTCTCGGTGGGCGAGGGACGCGACTGGAACAGCGCCGACCACTGACCGGCGTCGTCCCGCCCCGCTGACGGCGCGCGCAGGGCCGCCGCCAGCCGGTCGCGGATCTCGATCTGTGCGGCGATGCGGGCGTCGAGCACCGCGAGCCGGTCCAGCCCGACCCGGACGCCGGCCGGCGCGGGCGGGGCGGCGGTGACGTCCCCGTCCAGGCAGGGCAGGAACGTCCGCACGTCGTCCAGCGTCAGGCCGGCGGCCAGCAGGTGGCGGATGTTGCGCACCCGGGCCACCGACCGCGCGTCGTAGACCCGGTAGCCGTTGTGGGCCCGCCGGGAATCGAGCAGTCCGTGCCGCTCGTAGTGCCGCAGCGCGCGTGGGGTGGTGCCGGTGGCTTCCGCCAGCTCGCCGATCAGCATGGTCCGCACCTCCGGGCACCGTTTCTACCAGGCCGGCAGCCGACGCCGTCTACGCGATCACGGCGCCGCCGTCCACCGGCAGCACGACGCCGGTGACGAAGCCGGCCGCCGGGTCGGCGAGGCGCAGGATCGCCCACGCCACCTCCTCGGGGCGGCCGACGCGTCCCAGCGGCGTCCGCTCCAGCTGCCACCGGCGCACCTCGGCCTGCTGCTGCGGCGTGAGCCCCTGGTGCGCGCCGATCGGGGTGTCGATGGCGCCGGGCGCGACCGCCACCACCCGGATCCCGCGCGGCGCGAGCTCCACCGCCCAGCTGCGGGTCAGCGAGTCCAGGGCGGCCTTGCCCGCCGCGTACAGCGAACTGCCCGGCCAGGCGCGTGACCCGACCGACGTGGTGACGTTGACGACGACGCCCCGGCTGTCGGTCAGCGCCGGCACCGCCGCCTGGGCGAGCAGGAGCGGCGCGACGAGGTTCGTCGCCAGTTGGCGCTCGACCGTCTCGGGGGCGAGGGAGCCGAGCGGGCCGCCGCCGGCGACGCCCGCGTTGTTGACCAGGACGTCGAGGCGGCCGTGCCGCCGCGTGACGGTGTCGACGATCAGCTCCGCGGCGCCGGGGGCGGTGACGTCGGCGACCAGCGGCTCGATGCCGGGGGCACCGGCGGCGGTCTCCGCCAGGGGCGCGTCCCGTCGGCCGACCGCGACGACGTGCGCGCCCTGGGCGCTGAACTCACGGGCGGTGGCCCGTCCGATGCCGGTACCCGCACCGGTGACGACGACGATCCTGCGCTGCGCACGACTCATGGTGCGGATCGTCGGACCCTGACGTCAGTGGCAGGGTCAAGCGGGCGAGCTCAGCGCTTGAGCGGGTCGTGGCCCCAGTTCATCAGCGACCAGCGCCACTTCGTGTCGCGGACGTCGCCGGAGGGGCGCTGCGCCATGTGCCGGCGGACGTAGCCGACGACCTTGCGCATGTGCCGGTAGTCGCCCTCGGAGAGCTCGGCACGCTTGCGCCGCAGCAGGTTGATGATCTTCCGGCCGGACTCGTGCCCGACCGACTCGCCGCCGCCGGAGCGCCCACCCTTGTGCCAGCCGACCTGCTTCGACTCGTCGGTCTCCAGCCACTTCGACAGCTCGGCCGGCTTCATGTTCACCGCCTCGGTGAACTCCCGGTAGGTGTCCCGGTCCTCGTCACCCCTGCTCATGGCGCAGCACCTCCGGCCGGTGCGCGACGTCGCGCCCCGAGTCGTCGTTGCGGATCCGGTACTGGGGGTCGTCCGGGGACGCGTTTACGGCGTGCCCGCGTACGTGCGTGCGTTCGGTGATCTTCTCCTTGACCACGCCGTACGCCCGGCCGCTGTGGCTGGCCCAGGAGACGTGGTCGCCTCTGCGGAACTCGCTCTGCTCGGCCATGCGACGCGCGTACCCGGCGTCGACGGGCCGAAACGACGACCCGCGGGCTACGGCGTGATGTCGGCGACCGGCAGCTTGATCTCGAACGGTTCGGCCAGCTCGATCAGTTCGGCGCTGTTGGCGATCAGTTCGTACTGTCGCTCGCCGCCCGGCCCGAGCCGATCGCCCCGGCGGTAGGCGTAGAGGTGGACGGGGTCCTGCTCGATCCGCCAGTAGAACGGGATGCCTGCGGCGGCGTACTCGCCGGGCTTGGCGAACCGGTCGGTGCGGCGGGTGCCGGGCGACACCACCTCGACCGCGAGGATGACGTCGTCCGGCATGAGCAGGTCCTCCAGCGTGTAGTCGGCACGCTGCTGCCGGATCGGGTCCGGACACCAGGGGCCAGGTGGTGTCGCGATCGGCCCGGCGCTCACCGGCTCAGCGTAACCCCGCCGGCCGTCGCGGACGTCGCACCGACTGTCCGGCTCGCTCAGGCGGGCTTCTCCGCGACGAAGATGGCGGTGCCGGGGAACAGGCGGCCGCGCAGCGGGCTCCACTGCCCCCAGACGCCCTCGTGTCCCTCGGGCCACTCCGGCTCCACCAGGTCGACCAGGCGGAACCCGGCACCCACGAGCTCGCGGACCCGGTCGCCGAGCGTGCGGTGCTGCTCGACGTAGGTGGCGTCGCCGGCCTCGTCCTGCTCCACGTAGGGGGAGCGGTCGAAGTACGAGTGCACGGCCGTCAGCCCGCCCTCGCCGGGGTCGTCGAGGAAGATCCACCGCATCGGGTGGGTCACCGAGAACACCCACCGGCCGCCGGGACGCAGCACCCGGAACACCTCGCGCATGACCGCCGCCGAGTCGGCCACGAACGGGACCGCCCCGAAGGCCGTGCAGGCCGTGTCGAACGCGGCGTCGGCGAAGGGCAGCGCCAGGGCGTCGGCCTGCACCAGCGGCACGCGTACGCCGGTGCGCGCGGCCGCCAGCGCGGCGTGCCGCAGCATGCCGGCGGACAGGTCCAGGGCGACCGGCCGGGCACCCCGGGTGGCGAGCCACCGCGCGGCGGCGGCGGCCCCGCAGCCGAGTTCCAGCACCCGCCGCCCGGCCAGCTCACCCAGCAGCCGTACGTCGGCCTCCCGCACGCCCTCCGGGCACCAGACGAAGTCCAGGTCGCCGAGGAAGCGGCCGTGCTCGGCCTGGTAGTCGTCGGCGTCGGCGTCCCACCAGCGGCGGTTCGCCCGGCGGGCCTCGGCGTTGCCGACCCGGCGCCGGGTCACCCGGCTGTCGTCATCCACGCGCTCACGCTAGCCCCGGCGGCCCCGCGGGCCGGGCGACCCCCGCGGTGCAGGGCGTGGCGCCCGGCGCTACCGTTCACCCTGATGCCCCTGTGACGGACGCGACACCTGCGACGCCTTTCTCCCGATATCTCCGCTTTCGCAGCTGACGAGGCGGCGAGAGGACGGGAGGCCTTGCACGCTGTGGTAATGCAGCGGGTAGGCTAGACGATGCGCTCGCGGATCGTGTGCCTCGGCAGGGAGCAGGTGCGCGGTCTCCGGGACCACTGGCGGAGCCACATCCATGATCTCACGCGATGATCTTTCGGTGTGCCCGGCGACGGATCCGCTGGCGCGAACAGGTCACCGCGACACACCAGCCTGCTGTGACACACCATCCGACCGGAGCAACCGCCCACATGACGAGCAGCATCGAGGCCCCCTCGAGCGCCACCCGGGTCACCCACGACGATCTCGGTTCCGAGGAGGCTTTCCTCGCCGCGATCGACGAGACCATCAAGTACTTCAACGACGGCGACATTGTCGAAGGCACCGTCGTCAAGGTCGATCGGGACGAGGTCCTGCTCGACATCGGCTACAAGACCGAGGGTGTCATCCCCTCTCGGGAGTTGTCGATCAAGCACGACGTGGACCCGGCCGAGGTCGTTTCGGTTGGTGACCACATCGAGGCCCTGGTCCTCCAGAAGGAGGACAAGGAGGGTCGTCTGATCCTCTCCAAGAAGCGGGCGCAGTACGAGCGGGCCTGGGGCACCATCGAGAAGATCAAGGACGAGGACGGCGTCGTCCGCGGCTCGGTCATCGAGGTGGTCAAGGGTGGCCTCATCCTCGACATCGGGCTGCGTGGCTTCCTGCCCGCCTCCCTGGTCGAGATGCGTCGGGTGCGTGACCTGCAGCCGTACGTCGGGCGCGAGCTCGAGGCCAAGATCATCGAGCTGGACAAGAACCGCAACAACGTGGTCCTGTCCCGCCGGGCCTGGCTGGAGCAGACGCAGTCCGAGGTGCGCACCGAGTTCCTCAACAAGCTGCAGAAGGGCCAGGTCCGCAAGGGCGTCGTGTCCTCGATCGTCAACTTCGGCGCGTTCGTCGACCTGGGCGGCGTGGACGGCCTGGTGCACGTCTCCGAGCTGTCCTGGAAGCACATCGACCACCCGTCCGAGGTCGTCGAGGTGGGCCAGGAGGTCGAGGTCGAGGTCCTGGACGTCGACCTGGACCGCGAGCGCGTCTCGCTGTCGCTGAAGGCGACGCAGGAGGACCCGTGGCGTCAGTTCGCCCGCACCCACGCGATCCAGCAGATCGTGCCGGGTAAGGTCACCAAGCTGGTGCCGTTCGGCGCCTTCGTCCGGGTGGACGACGGCATCGAGGGCCTGGTCCACATCTCCGAGCTGGCCGAGCGCCACGTGGAGATCCCGGAGCAGGTCGTCCAGGTCGGCTCCGAGGTCATGGTCAAGGTCATCGACATCGACCTGGAGCGCCGCCGGATCTCGCTGTCGCTCAAGCAGGCCAACGAGGGCTTCGTCGAGGGCGAGGAGCACTTCGACCCGACCCTCTACGGCATGGCCGCGACCTACGACGCCGAGGGCAACTACATCTACCCGGAGGGCTTCGACCCGGAGACGGGCGAGTGGCTCGAGGGGTACGACAAGCAGCGCGAGACCTGGGAGAACCAGTACGCCGAGGCGCGTCAGCGCTGGGAGGCCCACACCAAGCAGGTGCAGACCTCCCGGGCCGCCGACGCCGAGGCCGCTGCCAACCCGGCTCCGGCCGTCACCGGTGGGGGCACCACCACCTCGACCAGCGCGGCCCCGAGCCGCCAGGCCGAGGAGCCGGCCGGCACCCTGGCCACCGACGAGGCGCTCGCCGCTCTGCGGGAGAAGCTCGCCGGCGGCAAGTGACCCGCTGAACGACGACGGGCCCCGTCCCCGCGATCGCGAGATCGCCGGGGGCGGGGCCCGTCGCCGTTGCCCGCCCCGCGTCGCCCGCCCTCCGGGGCGCTCGCGGTCGTGGCGGGTGGCCCGCCACGCCGGCCGGGGCGGCGGGGAGGAGCGCGCGGGTGGGGGTTGGCCGCCGTGGCGCCTACGGGACCGCGGCGGCGACCGGTTGCCTCAGGATGGTGCGTTGCCGCTCGGGTGCGACCCGGCGGCGGTCGCTGAGGTAGATCTCGTGGTGTCTGCCCACCATCCGCAACCCGTTGCCCGGCACGAACTCCCCGTGCAGCCGCGCCAGCACCCCGGCCTCGTCGTCGAACGAACCGACGTGCAGCGTCTGCACGCACCGCCCCTCGGACAGCGTCTCCAGCCGGATGTCGTCGAGCCGCGACGGGCGGTTGCGGGCCCCGGCCTGCTCCACGGCGGCGGTGAACATGTCCCGGCCGACCCAGTCCGGGACCATGATCATCAGCGTCCAGTCCCACCGTGACTTGTCGCGTTGCGTGGTGAAGGAGGCCATGTCCTCGGCCCACCACAGGCCCTCCAGGGGCGGCACGACGTAGTCGCGTCCGAGGTCCCGCCTGCTGGCGAACTTCAGCCTGTACGCCACCGGGTAGAGGGCTTCGACGGCGGCGGTGAACGCCGGTGAGGTGTTCGGGTCGCCGTGGCCGTCGACCATGAGGTACCGCATGTCGGGCACGTCCACGAGCCGGAACTCGCCTCGTCTGGCCTGGTAGGCGTCGGCGGCCCTCTTGAAGTCAGTCTTCTCCGTCATGCGGCACCTGGGCTCGGGTGGCGAGCCACTGCCTTTCTGCCTCCAGGAGGCTCAGTGCGTACGAGAACACCTCGCGCGCCGGTCGCGGGAGGGGGGCCTGCGCCTGCCGCGCCATCTGGACCGCCCCGATGCGGGCCTCGACCCGCGCCAACCGGGTGCGCAGCGCCCGTGCGTACTCCCGGTCGGAGAGCAGGGGCAGGTTGGCGATCCCGACGAGAAGCGGGTGCCGGGCCGGCTGCGGATCCTCGATGAGGGCCAGCGCGGTGCGCGCCGCGACGTCCCGGCCCTCGGCGGTGGCGTGGAACACCCGGCGGGACTTCGGGGCGGCGGGGGCCTCGGGCACGTGGACGAGGCCGCGCCTCTCCAGCTTGGCGAGCAGGTAGTAGATGGAGGAGAACCCGACGTCGGACCACTGTCGGATGCCGCGCCGCTCGATCACCTGCTCCAGGTCGTAGCCGTGCCGGGCGCGTTCGATGATCAGGCCCAGCACGGTCAGCTCGGCGGGGGTCAGCTCCACGGTCATATCCTATTACTAGGATAGGACTCCGGCGGGAGGACGCCGCCGGGGGTTCGGTAAGTCACCGCGGGTGCGCGGACGAGGTGCCCCGGTGCCGGCGGCGCGACGGTGATCCGGTTGACTGGTGTCGTGCTGAAGGTGGGACTGACCGGGGGAATCGGGTCCGGCAAGAGCGCCGTGGCGAGGCGACTGGCCGAGTGCGGCGCGGTGGTGATCGACTCCGACCGGGTGGCCCGGGAGGTGGTCGCGCCGGGCACGGAGGGGCTGGCCGAGATCGTCGCGGCCTTCTCCGACCGGGTCCTCGACGCCGACGGCGCCCTGGACCGGGCCGCGCTGGGCGCGCTGGTCTTCGCCGACGAGACGGCGCGCCGCCGGCTGGAGGCGATCACCCACCCCCGCGTACGGGCCCGCTCCGCCGAACTCGCCGCCGCGGCGGAACCCGACGCGATCGTCGTCAACGACGTGCCGCTGCTGGTGGAGGTGGGGCTCGCGCCCACGTACCACCTGGTGGTCGTCGTGCAGACGGAGGTGGCCACCCGGTTGGCGCGGCTGGCCCGCGACCGGGGGATGGACCGGGCGGAGGCCGAGCGGCGGATCGCCGCGCAGGCCGACGATGCCCGGCGCCGGGCCGCGGCGGACGTGCTGCTGACCAACGACGGCAGCCTCGCCGACCTGCACGCGGCGGTCGACGCGCTGTGGCGCGAGCGGCTGCGGCCCTACGAGGCGAACCTGCGCGAGCGGCGGCCGGCCCGGTCGGACCGCGTCGTGCTGGCGGAGGCCGACCCGACCTGGCCGCAGCAGTACGCGCGGCTGGCCGCCCGGATCCGGCACGCGGTCGCCCCCGCCGACCTGCGCATCGACCACATCGGCTCGACCGCGGTCCCGGGGCTCGCCGCCAAGGACGTGATCGACATCCAGCTCACCGTCCCGACCCTCGCCGACGCGGACGGGCCGCTGGCCGAACGGCTCGCGGCGGCGGGATTCCCGCGCCTGCCCGGCGAGTGGTGGGACAACCCCCGTCCGCCGGGCAGCGGCCGGTGGGAGAAGCGCCTGCACGGCAGCGCCGACCCGGGCCGCCCCGTGCACCTGCACGTCCGCCCGGTCGACTCGCCCGGCTGGCGGTACGCGCTGCTGATGCGCGACCACCTGCGTGCCGACCCGGACCAGCGGGCGGCCTACCTGGTGCTGAAGCGGGAGCTGGCGGCCTCCGCCCCGGACAGCGTCACCTGGACCACGGCGAAGGACCCGTGGTTCGACGAGGAGCACCTGCGCGCCGAGCAGTGGGCGGCGCAGACGGGCTGGCGTCCCTGACCGGTCAGCGGCCCCCGGCCGGGGTACGGGGCGCCGGGGCGAGCCGGGGCACCGTGGCGGGCGTCAGGTCGAGCTGGGCCCAGGCGCCGGCGCGGGTGCGCAGCTCCAGGCGGCGCAGTGCGCCGGCCCGGTCGATCCAGTAGCGCAGCAGCCCCCGGGGAGTGCGCAGCTCCACCACGTCGACGGTCTTCCCGGCGACGGTGTCGCCGCGCACCCGCAGGGCCGCGCCCCGCCCGCCGGTCGATGCGGCGGCCCGCAGCGCCGCGTCGAGCAGCACGCCCAGCTCGCCCGCGCGCTGCGGGTCGGCGCGCCAGCCCCGGGTGGGCGGCGGCAGCGGCGGCCGGCCCGGCGACTCCACGGCGCCCGGGACCGTGGCGGCCGGCACCTCCACCCGGCGTACGCCGGTGCCGTCGGCGCGCAGCAGCGTCCGGCGGTCCGGCACGTCGAGGTCGGCGACGGTCACGTACGCGGCCCGCCCGCTCCAGCTCATCCAGCCGGACCCGCGCAGGTTCGTGGCGGCGGCGAGGGGCGCGGTCAGGGTCACGGCGGCGCCGCCGCGGGCGCGGAGCCGGGCGGGCAACCGGTCCAGCCGGCCCCGCTCGGCGGTGGTCAGGGCGCGGGGCTGCCCGGGACGGCCGCCGAGGGCGTCGACCGGCCGCAGCGTGGGCCGGTCGGTCCGGTTCAGCTGTACGGTCACCGGCCCGACGCCGGCCAGTGCGGTTTCCAGCCGGTGCAGCCGGGCGTCGTGGTCGAGCCAGTAGCGCGGCTGCCCGTCCGGCGGCGAGGGTGGGGCCGACGCGCCCGGACCGGGCGGCGGCGCCTGGAGGATGTCGACCGGGGTCGTCCCGACCATGGCACCGCCGATCCGGCGCGCGGCGTCGGCCGGCGGCTCCGGGCGGTCCGCGGCGAGGCGGAAGATCAGGTCGAGCACGGCGGCCAGCCCCCGCCCGGCGGGCGGGTCGTGCAGCCGCCAGCGGTCCGCCGGCGGCACCAGCGGGGGTGGCGCGGGGGTCGGCACCGCCGTCGGGTCGGGACGCAGCAGGACCATCGTCGGGGTGGCCTGGAGCAGCCCGCGTTCGGCGCCCGCGCCGGGCCCGCCGACGTCGAGGTAGGCCAGCGGCCGGGACCAGTCGACCCAGCCGACCAGTTCGGTGCGCGCCGCGCCGGCGCCCGCCGTCAGGCGCACCCCGGCGCGCAGGTCGCGGTAGTTGGTGACCCGCATTGCGGCCAGCCGCTCGCGCTCGGCGCCGGTCAGCGCCCGCGGCCGCTCCGCGCGGTCGGGCACCCAGGTGAGCAGCCCCACGACCAGCGCGGCGGCGGAGAGCACGGCCACGGCCGCGAGCACCAGCAGGACGGTACGCCGCCGGCCGGTCACCACCCGTGGGATGCCCCCGGTGTGGGCGTCGTCGTGCGGCGGGGGGCCCGGCGGCGGTGTCGGGCCGGTCCGGGCGGCGGAGTTCTCCACGGGAGGTTGAACGGGATTCGCCCCCGTGGGGTGACGAGCAGGGGCGCTCGCGGCGGCCGGTCAGCGCCTCACGCGCGACCACGTCGGGTGCGCACGCCGGGCATGCCGGGTGCTGCGACCCCTGTGCCGGGGGCGGGCCGGCCGTGACGGCCTGGCCACCTGCCCGGTCGGCCGCCGCGAGCGGCCTACACGGAGAGCGTAGTCCGGTGAGATGCGCCACACAATGCGAATATTGAAGCCGATCACGGACCGGGCGTAGTCGCGTCGCGGTGTCGGACCCCCGGCGTACCGTGGTGGTCATGGCGCTCGACATTCCCCGGCTCGACGGCCGCTTCCAGGTCATCAGCGAGTTCCAGCCGGCCGGCGACCAGCCGGCGGCGATTGACGACCTGGAGCGTCGGGTCCGCCGCGGCGACCGCAACACCGTGCTGCTCGGCGCGACCGGCACCGGCAAGAGCGCCACCACCGCGTGGCTGATCGAGCGGGTGCAACGGCCGACGCTGGTGCTGGCGCCCAACAAGACGCTCTGCGCGCAGCTGGCCAAGGAGTTCAGCGAGCTGCTGCCGCACAACGCGGTCGAATACTTCGTCTCCTACTACGACTACTACCAGCCCGAGGCCTACATCCCGCAGACCGACACCTACATCGAGAAGGACTCCTCGATCAACGAGGAGGTCGAGCGGCTGCGGCACTCGGCGACCATGTCGCTGCTCACCCGCCGCGACGTGATCGTGGTGGCGACCGTCTCGGCGATCTACGGGCTGGGCACCCCGGAGGAATACCTCGACCGCGCGGTGCGGGTCGCGGTCGGGCAGGAGTTCGACCGCGACCAGCTGCTGCGCCGGCTGGTCGACATCCAGTACACGCGCAACGACATGGCCTTCAACCGGGGCACCTTCCGGGTCCGCGGCGACACGCTGGAGATCATCCCGGCCTACGAGGAGCTGGCGGTCCGCATTGAGCTCTTCGGCGACGAGGTGGAGAAGCTCTACTACCTCAACCCGCTCACCGGCGACGTGGTCAAGGAGGTCGACGGGCTGGTGATCTTCCCGGCCACCCACTACGCGGCCGGCCCGGAGCGGATGGAGCGGGCGATCCGCGACATCGAGGCCGAGCTGGCCGAGCGGCTGGCCGAGCTGGAGCGGCAGGGCAAGCTGCTGGAGGCGCAGCGGCTGCGGATGCGCACCACCTACGACATCGAGATGATGCGGCAGGTCGGGTTCTGCTCCGGCATCGAGAACTACTCGATGCACATGGACGGCCGGCTGCCGGGCAGCCCGCCGCACTGCCTGCTCGACTACTTCCCCGACGACTTCCTCACGGTCGTCGACGAGTCGCACGTGACCATCCCGCAGATCGGCGGCATGTACGAGGGCGACGCGTCGCGCAAGCGGATGCTGATCGACCACGGCTTCCGGCTGCCCAGCGCCGCCGACAACCGGCCGCTGCGCTTCGACGAGTTCCTGGAGCGGGTGGGCCAGATGGTCTTCCTCTCCGCCACGCCCGGCCCGTGGGAGCTGGAGCAGGCCCAGGGCGAGTTCGTCGAGCAGGTGATCCGGCCCACCGGTCTGATCGACCCGGAGGTCGTGGTCAAGCCGACCAAGGGCCAGATCGACGACCTGATGCACGAGATCAAGCTGCGCACCGAGCGCGACGAGCGGGTGCTGGTCACCACGCTGACCAAGAAGATGGCCGAGGACCTGTCCGACTACCTCCTGGAGAACGGCATCCGGGTGCGCTACCTGCACTCCGAGGTCGACACGCTGCGCCGGGTGGAGCTGCTGCGGGAGCTGCGCAAGGGCGACTACGACGTGCTGGTCGGCATCAACCTGCTCCGGGAGGGTCTCGACCTGCCGGAGGTGTCGCTGGTCGCCATCCTCGACGCCGACAAGGAGGGCTTCCTGCGCAGCGGCCGGTCGCTGATCCAGACCATCGGCCGGGCGGCGCGGAACGTCTCCGGTCAGGTGCACATGTACGCCGACAAGATCACCCCGTCGATGGCCGAGGCGATCGGGGAGACCAACCGGCGGCGGGACAAGCAGATCGCGCACAACGAGGCGCACGGCATCAGTCCCGAGCCGCTGCGCAAGAAGATCCACGACATCCTCGACGACATCTACCGCGAGGCGGAGGACACCGAGAACAGCCGCGTCGGCGGAGCCGTGCGGCAGCTCTCCCGGGGCAAGGCGCCGGTCAAGGAGACCCGCAGCCGGAGCCGGTCCGGCGGTGCCGGGCCCGCGCGGGAGGGCATGGCCCGGGCCGAGCTGGCCCAGCTCATCCAGGAACTCAACGACCAGATGCTGGCCGCGGCCCGGGAGCTCCAGTTCGAGCTGGCCGCCCGGATCCGCGACGAGGTGGCCGACCTCAAGAAGGAGCTGCGCGGCATGGACGCCACGGGCGTGAAGTAGGCGCCCCGAGCCCGCGCCCCGCCGGGGCGACGAGGGCCGGCCGGCACACGCGACGGGTCTCTGATTGCGGTACGCGAGCGGACTATTGCGCTCAGTGATCGTCCTGGCTACTCTCCCTCGGTGGGGAGGCTGGGGATGCCGTTGCCAACGAGTCCGGTCATTCGTCGCGCCCGGCTGGGCGCCGAGTTGCGTCAGCTGCGACGACGGGAGGCGCTGACCCTGGAACAGGTCTGCGACCGGCTGGGTTGGGCCTCCACCTCCAAGCTGTCCCGCATCGAGCTGGGGCAGAGCCGGCCGGACCTGGCCGACGTGCTCGACCTGCTCGACGTCTACGAGGTGCCGCCGCCGCAGCGCGACGCGCTCATCGTCATCGCCCGCGACGCCGCCACCAGCCGGGGCTGGTGGAAGGCGCTGGGGGAGATGGGCGAGCGGCAGCGCACCTACGCCGAGCTGGAGGCCGGCGCGGCGAGCATCGTGGACTGGCAGCCCGCGATCGTGCCGGGGCTGCTCCAGACCCCGGCGTACGCCCGGCTGCGGCTCGCCGCCGGCCAGCTGCTCGACCCCGCCCTCGACGTGGACGCCGACGTGCGCGCCCGGGCGCTGCGGCACGAGGTGCTGCGGCGGGCGGACCCGCCCCGTTACACGGCGCTGCTCGCCGAGGACGCCTGCGAGGCCGGCGACACCCCGCCGCAGGTGTGGCGGGAGCAGTTGCGGCACCTGGTCGACCTGGCCGCCCTGCCGCACGTGACGATCCGGCTGCTGCCCCGGGGCGTCGCCGCGCGGGGCGGGGCGCAGCCGCTGACTCCGTACTCCTGCTACTCGTTCCCCGACCCGGCCGACCCGCGCACCGTCATGTTGGAGACGCTGACCACCGACGTGCGCCTGGTGACGGCGGCCGACGTCGACCGCTACGAGCAGCTCACCGGTTGGCTGCTGGACGCGGCCCTCGGCCCGCAGGAGACGGTCGCGGCGCTGGACCGGCTCGCCGCCGACTGAGCCCGCTCACGTGTGGCGGCGGAAGCCGCCCTCCGAGTCGATCACCTGACCGGTGATCCAGTCGGCGTCGGGCGAGCAGAGGAACCGCACCAGCCGGGCGGCGTCCTGCGGGGTGCCCCAGCGCCCGCCCGGGAAGAGCTTCGCGACCTCGGCGTACGCCTCGGGGGAGGCGTACCCGGTGTCCGTCGGGCCGGGGTGGACGCAGTTGACGGTGATGCCCCGTGGCATCAGCAGCGGCGAGAGCTGGAAGGTCGCGTTCTCCACCGCCGCCTTGCTGACCGCGTAGGCGAGGGTCCGTGGCATCGGGCCGAGGCGCTGGCCGCTGGAGAAGAGCACCAGCCGGCCGCCCCCGCCGGCGGTGAAGGCCTCGGCGAACGCCTCGGCGAGCAACAACGTGGCCCGCACGTTGACCAGCAGGTGCCGGTCGATCTCGGCCGCGTCCAGCGCGCCGAACGGGGTGTCGGTGCAGTACGCGTGCACGGCGACCACCGCGTCGAGCCGGCCGTGCCGGCGCAGTGCCTCGCCGACCAGGTCGGCGGGTGCCGCTGGGTCGAGCAGGTCGGCGCGCACGTGTGCGGCGTCGCCCAACTCGCCCAGCAGGGCCGGCACGCCCTCGGGATCACCGCCGTAGGGCTGGGCGTCGTCGAACTCCGGCAGGCCGGTGAGCAGCAGCCGCCAGCCGTCCGCGGCGAGGGTGCGGGCGACCGCCGCGCCGATGCCGATGCGCCGACTCACGCCCGTCACGAGGGCCACCCGTTGCGTCATGGGGACCAGTCAACCGGGGCCTGGCGCCCGGGGTCCAGCGGTTATCGCCGCGCGGCAACCGGGCCCGGCGCCCCCGAGCCCGTCGGGACCGGCGGCCGGCGCGTGCACGGCGCACCCTAGGGCAGGGGTGCGACAGCTCAGACCGGCACGTCCACGAAGTGCTCGACCAGCGGCGGGTTGGCGAAGTGCGGGCCGATCAGCGCCCGCCACTGCGCGAAGCGCTCGGTGGCGCGGAAGTTGTCGGTGTGCGCCTCGACCGAGTCCCACTCGACCAGCAGCACGAACCGGCTCGGGGACTCGACCCCCCGGGTCATCCGCACCGACCGGCAGCCGGGCGTGCCGGCGAGCACCGGATGCCCCTTGGCGTACGCGGCGGCGAACTCGTCCTCGTGTCCCGGCAGTACGTCGATGAGCGCGACCTCAAGCACCATGCCCGGAAGCCTTTCACGCCGCCACGCGGGCCGGACGCCGCGGGGGCCTGTTCCCGCAGGCCGGGCGGATCCAGGGTGGGCGCGCGGAAAGGGAAGGCGGATGGTCGACTGGCTCACCGGCACGGCGTTCTCCGTGGCGGGCACCGGCACCACCCGGGCGGAGCTGCTGGGCTTCGCCACCGGGCGGCGGGCCGCCTGCGACGCGATGCTCGCGGGCGGGCTGGTCGCTGGCCGACGCGATGCTCGCGGCGGGCTGGTCGCTGGCCGACCCGTTGGTGGCGCCGGGCTGGTCGCTGGCCGACCCGTGGTGGCGCCGGGCCAGGAGCCGGCAAGCGACGCCGTCTAGCACCTAGCCTCCTAGGATACTTACGGGGGGTGTACCCCGTCACGCCGTTCGCGATAGATGCTCGCGAGTGGGAAAGGACACCGCCCGCCCGGGCTGCGGTCGCTCGACGCGATGGGCAACAATGACGGGCGTAGGAGGGGAGTATTCCCCCGCGACGGAGTCGTCAGCACGGTTGAGCGCCGATCCTGGATGCGCGACCCGGCCCGTCGGTCGCCGCCCCTCGCGGGCGGCGACGGAAGAGACCTCCGACAGCCACCAGTGTCAGCGTCGCCGGCACACCGTGCCCACCGAGGGCGTACGGTGTGCCCGTCGTTGCGTGTCTGCCGGAGGAATGAACCTTGGACGTGTCCGGACTGGTCTGGGCGGGGACGCTCGTCGCCCTGACCGGGATCCTGCTCGTGGATCTGCTGATCGTCGGTCGGCGGCCGCACGAGCCCAGCGTGCGTGAGTCGAGCCTCTGGGTCGGCTTCTACGTCGCCCTGGCCCTCATCTTCGGCGCCGGCCTCTGGCTGACCTCCGGGGCCAGCGCGGCTGGGCAGTTCTACACCGGCTGGCTGACCGAGTACAGCCTCTCGGTCGACAACCTGTTCGTCTTCGTGATCATCATGGCCCGGTTCGGGGTGCCCCGGCAGTACCAGCAGAAGGTGCTGCTCATCGGCATCGTGCTGGCGCTGGTCATGCGGGGCGGTTTCATCGCGGCCGGCGCGGCGCTGATCTCCCAGTTCTCCTTCGTGTTCTACATCTTCGGCGCGTTCCTGATCTACACGGCGATCAACCTCGCCCGGCAGGGCGAGCCCGACGAGGACGAGTTCTCCGAGAACCTGCTGATCCGGTGGAGCCGCAAGGCGCTGCCGATCTCCCGGGACTACGACGGCGCCAAGCTGACCACCCACACGGTGAAGGGCAAGCGGATCTTCACCCCGATGCTGATCGTCATGATCGCCATCGGCACCACGGACCTGATCTTCGCGCTCGACTCGATTCCGGCGATCTTCGGCATCACGCAGGAGCCGTACCTGGTCTTCACCGCCAACGTCTTCGCGCTGATGGGTCTGCGGCAGCTCTACTTCCTGCTCGGTGGCCTGCTCAACCGCCTGATCTACCTCAGCTACGGCCTGGCCGTGGTGCTCGGCTTCATCGGCGTCAAGCTGGTGCTGGAGGCCCTCGCCGACAACAAGCTGCCGTTCATCAACGGCGGCGAGCACGTCTCCTGGGCCCCGCACATCCCGATCTGGCTCTCGCTGACGATCATCCTCGGCACCCTCGCGGTGGCCACCGTGGCCAGCCTGGTCAAGTCCTCCCGGGACCGGCGGCGGGTGCTCACCGACGCCCGCCACTGAGGCGTACCCGACGCGACGAAGGGGCGCTCCCGACCGGGAGCGCCCCTTCGTCGCGTCGTACGCGGGTCAGACCCGGTGCACGCCGACCAGGGTGGCGGTGCGCTCGTCGGGCAGCCGCTCCTCCAGCACCCGGCGCTGGACGTAGCAGGCGTGCAGCATCCGCCGGTCGTCGCCGGGGCGCGGGTCGGCGGTGACGATGCCGATGTGGTGGATCCGGCGCCCGGGCCGGGCGAAGAAGTAGAGGTCGCCGGGGCGTTCCGCGCCCATCGGCACCGGCGTGGTCGCCGCCGCCTGGTCGTCGGCGTCGCGCGGCAGCAGCACGCCGAGCCGCCGCCAGGCCAGGTGGACCAGGCCGGAGCAGTCGATGCCGTACGCCGACACCCCGCCCCAGATGTAGACGACGTCGACGAGTCGCTGGGCGACGGCCAGCACCTCCTCGGCCGACGGGGGCGTGGTCGGCACCGGCACCGCGTCGCCGCCCGGCAGCCAGAGCGGCGCGGCGTGACCCGGCGCGTGCACCGGTTGCCAGCCGTCGACCGCCGGCCCGGCCGGGACCAGCCGGGTGCCCAGGACGATCCCGGGGAGCACCTCGGCGCCGCCCGGCGCGTCGCGCAGCGCGGTGACGGTGGCGTCGACCACGAGCGGGTCGGCGTCGGCGGTGGCGGCGACCGGGGCGAGCTGCTCGGTGGGCAGCCAGCCGGGGTAGCCGCGCGGGTGCAGCCGGGGGGCCGGCTGCTCGACCGCCACCACGTGGGCCCAACCGTCCGGGCGCAGCTCGGTGACGAGCACCCGCTCGCCGAGCAGCAACTGGCTCAGCACGCAGTCGCCGACCTGCTGGTCGCTGTCCATGCCCGAGATCCAGGCCGCGATGTCGGTACGCGGGGCCAGGGCGGGACCGTCGACGGGTCGCACCGCCTCGGGGCAGCTCCAGAGGGTCGCGACCGCGACCCGGACCACGGCCTCCCGGCCCGGTTGCAGCTCCACGTCCACCCCCAGCTCGCGCCCAATGTCTTTGCGACCATATGAAAGTTTTCGACAGGCATCAACTACCAGTCTGCATCTTTGCTTCAGTGACGGAGCTGATGCCGAGGCCCGGCGCGTCCGGCAGCACGACGGTCGCGCCGTCGTACCGTAGACCGCCGCGCACCGGGGACCAGGCCAGCCACCAGGCGGCGTCCAGGTCGGCCACGGCGGTGGTGCCGTAGGCGCCGACCAGGCTCGCGGCGGCGCCGATGCCCACCTGGCTCTCCATCATCGACCCGACGACGGTGCCGAGGCCGTGCGCGGCGGCCAGGTCGAGCAGGGTCCGGGCCGGGTGCAGGCCGCCGCACTTGGCGAGCTTGACGTTGACCATGTCGGCGGCCCGGCGGCGGATCACCTCGACGAGGTCGCGGACCCCGAAGACCGACTCGTCGGCGAGGATCGGCACGTCCACCCGGTCGCTGACCCAGGCCAACCCGTCCAGGTCCCAGCGGGGGACCGGCTGCTCGACCAGTTCCACGTCCAGCCCGGCGTCCTCCACGCCACGGATCACCCGGACCGCCTCGCGCGGGGTCCAGCCCTGGTTGGCGTCGAGCCGGATGCGGACCCCGTCGCCGACGGCGGAGCGCACCGCGCGGACCCGCTCCAGGTCACCGGCGGCGTCGGTGCCGACCTTCAACTTGAGCACGCCGAAGCCCTCTGCCCGCCGCTGCCGGGCCGCCGCCGCCAGGTCCACCGCGTCGCCCGCGGCGAGCGTGACGTCCGTGGGCACCCGCAGGGCCGTGCCCCCGAGCAGCCGCACCAGCGGTACGCCGAGCCGCCGCGCGGCCAGGTCGTGCAGCGCGACGTCGACGGCCGCCTTGGCCGCCTCGTTGCCGACGACCACCCGCTGCACCTCGGTGCAGCGGGCCACCAGGTCGTCGGCGTCGCGACCGGTGAGCGCCGGGCCGATCAGCTCGCGGACGCACGCCTCGGAACCGGCGACCGACGCACCCGTCACCTGCCACACCTGCGGCGCCTCGCCGTAGCCGGACCGGCCGTCGGCGTCGACGACCTCCACCACCAGGGTCTCCACGGTCGTGGTGCGGCGCA
This sequence comes from Micromonospora sp. URMC 107, assembly GCF_051386315.1. Classification (NCBI taxonomy): domain Bacteria; kingdom Bacillati; phylum Actinomycetota; class Actinomycetes; order Micromonosporales; family Micromonosporaceae; genus Micromonospora; species Micromonospora sp. URMC 107. The sequence goes on along the minus strand of NZ_JBPQTK010000004.1, from coordinate 15,797 downwards.
GCGCGGTGACGAACGGAGTGTGTAAGGGGGCGGAGAGCCGATGGGTGCGTACCGCGGCGATCGTCATGTGCGGCACCCTATATGGGCACGGGCAGGCGAAGGGGAGGCCGAGCATGAGCGAGCGAATCATCGGAGCGGTGCGGATGGCTGATGGCGGCACGCAGCGGAGTGGAGTGCCGGCATGAGAGAGCGGGACCTGGACCTCGTGGGCGCGCCGAACGCGCGGGACCTCGGCGGCCTGGTCGGCGCCGACGGCCGGAAGGTGCGTCCGGGGGTACTGATCCGCACCCCGGCGCTGGGGCGGCTGACCGACGAGGACCTGCCGGTGCTGGCCAAGCTCGGCCCGGCCTGCGTGGTCGACCTGCGCGACCACTCGGAGACGGCGGTCGCCCCGCCGGACCGGCTGCCCGGCGAGCCGCGGGTGGTGCACCTGCCGGTGCACGACGCCGAGCACCCCGTCTTCACGTACGTCTCGGCGGTGCTGCTCGGGCACGACCTGGGCGCGTACGAGGCCCTGGCGGAGCAGGGCACTCCGGCGGCGATGGCGGCGATCTACCGCTGGTTCGTCAGCGGGGAGTCGGCGCGGGCGAACTTCGGTGCGGCGGTGCGGCTGGCGGCCCGGGCGGAGAACCTGCCGCTGGTCTACCACTGCTCGGCGGGGAAGGACCGGACCGGCTGGTTGACGGTGTTGCTGCTCAGCGCGCTCGGTGTGGACGAGGCCGCGATCCGGGCGGACTACCTGGCGAACAACCGGCTGACCGAGAGCCTGCGGGAGGTGATCCTGGAGGCGATGCGCCGCCGGCTGCCGGCGCTCGACGTCGAGGCGGTGCGCCCGGTGCTGGAGGTGCGCGAGGAGTACCTGGACGCCGCGTACGCGGAGGTGCGCCGGGTGCACGGGTCGTTCGGGGCGTACCTGCGCGACGGCCTCGGGGTGACCGACGACGTCGTGGCGGCGCTGCGGGCGCACCTGCTGGGGTGAGGCGTCAGGGTCACAGGTCGCGCCGGGCGTCCCAGGCGGCGGCGGACACCCGCGCGATGAGCCGGCAGGCGTCGTCCTCGTCCTCGCCCGTGGGGCCGCCGTCGGCGAGGTCGGTGGTGGTGCAGACGACGATGGCGTACGGCGGCGCGTCGTCGGGGAAGACCACCCCCGCGCCGTGCCGCACGCCGCGCACCCAGCCGTTCTTGTGCGCGATGCGGGTGCCATCGGGCAGCCCGGCGGCCAGGTCCTCACGGTGTTCCTGGGCGAACAGCACGTCGAGCATGGCCGCGCAGCCGGCCGGCGAGGCGAGCGGACCCGGGGTGTCCGCGCCGGCGGCCAGCGCACCGAGCAGCGCGGCCAGGTCCGCGGCGGTGACCAGGTTGGTGACGCCCGCCTCGCGGGCCGCGAAGTCCTCGATGCCCCGGCCGGTGACGCTGTGCCGCGCCCCGGCGAGGTTCCACACCCGGGCCACGGCCGGCAGTCCGACGTGGCCGATGACCAGGTTGGTGGCGAGGTTGCTGGAGCGGACGATCATCCGGTGGGCGAGCCAGCGCAGCGGCGCGCTCGCGCCGACCCGCTCCCACACGGCCTCGTCGTTGTCGTAGTGCCGGGCGCAGGAGAACCGGGGCACGCCGGGCAGCGCCGAGTCGAACTCGTTGCGTACCGGCACCGGGGCGTCCAGGTCGAGGGTGCCGGCCTCGGCGGCGCGGTGCAGCGCGACGAGCACCGCCGCCTTCATCGTGCTGGCCGCGTAGTGGGTCGCGTCGGCGTGCCGGGTCCAGGCGGGGGCGGCGCCGACCCGCCCCACGTACGCCGACACGGTGCCGGGCACCCCGTCCAGATGGGCGTCGAGCTCGTCCCAGGTCATGCGGCTGACCGTAACGGATCGCGGACGGGGCGGCGGGGCGGGGCGATCGGTCGTACCGTGCGGGGATGACGGTTGCCGCCTACGACGCGCACGCCGACTGGTACGAGGCGTTCGCCACCGACACGTCCAGCGACTACATGACCCGGGTCCGCGGCCGGCTCCGCGACCTGCTCGGCCCCGGCCCCGGCCGCTGCCTCGACCTGTGCTGCGGCACCGGCCTCCAGGCGGCGGAGCTGCGCGGGCTGGGCTGGGAGCCGGTCGGGGTCGACCTGTCCGCCGGGCAGCTGCGGCACGCCCGGCCGCGCCTGCCGGTGGCCCGTGCCGACGCGGCGGCGCTGCCGCTCGCCGACGCCTCGGTGCCGGCGGTGGCGTGCGTGCTGGCCCACACCGACGTCCCCGACTACGCGGCGGTGATCGCCGAGGTCGCGCGGGTGCTGGCGCCCGGCGGGCGGTTCGTCCACGTCGGAGTGCACCCGTGCTTCACCGGGGCGTTCGCCGACCGCTCCGACCCGGAGCGGATCGTGATCGACGGCGGCTACGCCGAGCGGGAGCGCAGCTTCCGGGCCTGGACGCCGCACGGGGTGCGGGTGCGCGTCGGCGCGTGGCACGTCCCGCTGGCCGACCTGCTCAACGCGGTCACCGGCGCCGGCCTGACCCTGGTCCGCACGGCCGAGGCCGGCTCGGGCCCGGTGCCCGACCTGTTCGCCTTCCTCGCCATCCGTCCCGCCTAAGCTTCCGCGGCCGGCCGGAACGGGCGGAGCCCGGACCGCGCGGGGCGGTCCGGGCTCCGGAGGTGGCTGCCGTCGTACGTCAGCCGGCGTGCTTGCGGCGGGCGGCGGCCCGACCGCGGAGCTGCTGGTCGAGCACCACCTTGCGGATCCGGATGGCGGCCGGGGTCACCTCGACGCACTCGTCCTCGCGGCAGAACTCGAGGGCCTGCTCCAGCGACAGCTTGCGCGGCGGGATCAGCTTCTCGGTCTCGTCGGAGGTCGACGCGCGCATGTTGGTGAGCTTCTTCTCCTTGGTGATGTTGACGTCCATGTCGTCGGAGCGGGAGTTCTCCCCGACGATCATGCCCTCGTACACCTCGGTGGTCGGCTCGACGAAGAGCTGGCCGCGCTCCTGAAGGTTGATCATCGCGAACGACGTGACGGCGCCGGCCCGGTCCGCGACCAGGGAACCGTTGTTGCGGGTGCGCAGCTCGCCGAACCACGGCTCGTACGACTCGAAGACGTGGTGCAGGATGCCGGTGCCCCGGGTGTCGGTGAGGAACTCGGTGCGGAAGCCGATCAGGCCCCGGGCCGGGACCAGCCACTCCATCCGGATCCAGCCCGTGCCGTGGTTGACCAGCTGCTCCATCCGGCCCTTGCGGGTCGCCAGCAGCTGGGTGATCGCGCCGAGGTACTCCTCGGGGGCGTCGATGGTGAGCCGCTCGACCGGCTCGCAGGTCTTGCCGTCGATCTCCTTGGTGACGACCTGCGGCTTGCCGACGGTCAGCTCGAACGACTCGCGGCGCATCTGCTCGACCAGGATGGCCAGCGCCAGCTCGCCACGGCCCTGCACCTCCCACGCGTCGGGGCGCTCGGTGGGCAGCACCCGCAACGACACGTTGCCGACCAGCTCCTTGTCGAGCCGGTCCTTGACCATCCGGGCGGTGACCTTGGCGCCCTTGACCCGGCCGACCAGCGGCGAGGTGTTGGTGCCGATGGTCATCGAGATGGCCGGCTCGTCGACGGTGATCAGCGGCAGCGGGCGCGGGTCCTCCGCGTCGGCCAGCGTCTCACCGATCATGATCTCGGGGATGCCGGCGACCGCGATGATGTCGCCCGGGCCCGCCGAGTCGGCCGGCTTGCGCTCCAGGCCCTCGGTCATCAGCAGCTCGGAGATGCGGACCCGCTGGGTGCTGCCGTCGGTGCGGCACCAGGCCACCGTCTGACCCTTGCTGATGGTGCCCTGCCGCACCCGGCACAGCGCCAGCCGGCCGAGGAACGGGGAGGCGTCGAGGTTGGTGACGTGCGCCTGGAGCGGCGCTCCCTCCTCGTACGCGGGCGGCGGGATGGTGTCCAGCAGGGTGCGGAACAGCGGCTCCAGGCTGGTGCTGTCGTCGGGGACCGCGCCGTCGGCGGGCTGGGTCAGCGAGGCGATGCCGTCGCGGGCGCAGGCGTAGACGATCGGGAAGTCGATCTGCTCCTCGTCGGCGTCCAGATCGAGGAAGAGCTCGTAGGTGTCGTCCACGACCTCCTTGATCCGGGCGTCGGGACGGTCCACCTTGTTGATCACCAGGATGATCGGCATGCGGGCCTTGAGCGCCTTGCGGAGCACGAACCGGGTCTGCGGCAGGGGGCCCTCGCTGGCGTCCACCAGCAGCACCACGCCGTCGACCATGGTCAGGCCGCGTTCGACCTCGCCGCCGAAGTCGGCGTGGCCGGGGGTGTCGATGATGTTGATGGTCACCGGGTCGGAGCCGTCGGCCGGCATGTACCGCACGCCGGTGTTCTTGGCCAGGATGGTGATGCCCTTTTCCCGTTCGAGGTCCATCGAGTCCATGACCCGCTCGGTTACCTCGCCGCGGGCGCCGTAGGCGCCGGCCTGCCGCAACATGGCGTCGACCAGGGTCGTCTTGCCGTGGTCGACGTGGGCGATGATGGCGACGTTGCGGAGGTCGGTGCGAAGCTGCATACCCTCCATACTCCTGTCTGCGGTTGCCGGGGCACGCGTCGGGGTCTCCCCCCAGATGGCCCGGATCTCTGCCGAAACTGATGTTCCGACCGTTTCAGCGCCTGGCATGCTGACCCCCGTGGGAATGGGGGCCCGATGCACGACCTGCTGACCTCGCTGCAGGGCCTGCCGCCCCTGCTGATCTATGTGATCGCCGCGATGATCGTCGCGGGGGAGACCGCAGTGATCTTCGGTCTGCTGGTGCCGGGCGAGGCGACCCTGTTGCTGGTCGGCTTCCTAGCGTACGCGGGGACGCTGCGACTCGTACCGGCACTGCTGGTGATGATCCTTGCAGCCGTGATCGGCGACACACTCGCGTACCGGGCGGGCCGGCGGCACGGGCCCCGGCTGCGCGCGGGCCGGCTCGGTGCCCGGGTGGGTCACGAACGGTGGAGCCGGGCGGACGCGATGCTCGGCCGGCTGGGCGGGCGCGGGGTGCTCACCGCCCGCTGGGTGGCCTTCGCCCGCACCCTGGTGCCCCGGCTGGCCGGGGCGGCCGGGATGCCGTACCGGCGCTTCGCGCCGTGGAACCTGGCCGGTGCGGTGACCTGGGTGGGCGGCTCGGTGCTCGTCGGCAACCTGGCGGGGGAGTCGTACGAGACGGTCTCCCGGCTGCTCGGGCGGGCCACCGGGGCGGTGCTGGTGCTGGTGGCCGCGCTGGTCGCGGTGGTGCTGGCGGGGCGGTGGCTGGGCCGCAACCCGGACCCGGCCCGGGCGCTGGCGTCACGGGCCGCGGGGCTGCGGCCGGTGCGCTGGCTCAGCGGCCGGTACGGGGTGCTGTTCTTCCTGCTCGCCATGCACGTCGGGCCGGCCTGGACGCTGCTGATCAACCTGGTCGCCGGCCTGCTGCTGCTCTTCGTGGCCGGGCTCGTCATCGCCTGGGTGCTCGGGGCCGTGGTCCGGCACAGCGGCCTGGCGGTGCTCGACGGCGCGATCGCCGACTGGTTCGCCGACCGGCGTACGCCCGGGGCGGTCGACGTCACGCTCGCGGTCGTCTCGGCGCTGCGCGGATCGGCGCTGATCGTGCTGGTGGCCGTCGTCGCGGCGGTGCTGGCCTGGCGGAACCGGCCCTGGCGGGCGGACCTGCTCAGCGTGGTGGGCACGGTCGGGGCGTTCGTGCCGCTGGTGGTGCTGGCCGTGGTGGTCGACCTGGCCGGGCCGGCGGCGGGCGGACCGGACGGCCGGGACGCCGCCCCGTTCCCGACCCAGAACGCCGTGGTGGCGGCCAGCCTCTGCACCCTGGCCTGGCTGCTGTCGCGGGGGGCGCGCTGGCCGGTGGGGGTGGCCGCCTGGACCGCCGCGGCGGCCGGGGTGGTCGGCATCGTCGGCGCCCGCCTCTACCTGGGGCTGAGCACGGCCAGCGGCAGCGCCACGGCGGTGCTGCTCGGGGTCGCCTGGACGGCGTTGTTCGTGGTCGCCTGGGCCACCCGCGACAGGGCGGTGGGCGACGACGCGGCGGAGCCCGATCCGGTGGCGGTGCGCACCGACGCGTGAGCCGACCCCGGGCGACCGGAGCACCGGTCCGCCGCGCCTCCGGGGCAGACCGCCGCGCCCACGGGTCTGTCGAGTCCCCGCCGCGCCCACCGGTCCGCGCCCACGGGTCCGTCGGCGCCAACCCCGCCGGAAGCGGCGGGGGCCGTGGCGGGTCACCGCCACGACCCCCGTGTTCCGGCGGACCGGTCAGTCCCGGGTGGGCACCGACCCACGTTCCGCCGACGCGTCGTCCTCGTCCTCGGCGGGCTCGCGCGCGACCCGCCCCGGCCACCAGAAGCGGTCGCCGAGCGTGAACGCCAGCGCCGGCACCAGGACCGTCCGCACGAGCAGGGTGTCCAGCAGGACGCCGATGCAGACGATGATCCCGATCTGGGTCAGCAGGATCAGCGGCAGGACGCCGAGGACGGCGAAGACCGCGGCGAGCAGGATGCCGGCGCTCGTGATGACGCCGCCGGTGACCCGCAGGGCCGAGAGCATGCCGTCGCGGGTGCCGGTGCGCCGGGCGTCCTCGCGGGCCCGGGTGACGAGGAAGATGTTGTAGTCCACGCCGAGCGCCACCAGGAACACGAAGGCGAGCAGCAGGACACCGCTGTCGAGCGCCGGCATGTCGAGCACGTGGTCGAAGAGCAGCCACGACGCGCCGATGCTGGCGAAGAACGACGCGATCACGGTGAGCACCAGCAGCAGCGGGGCGATCAGCCCGCGCAGGAGCAGCACCAGCACCGCGCCGACGAGCAGCAGGATGATCGGCAGGATCAGCCGCAGGTCCTTGCCGTTGGCCTCGTTCTCGTCGTAGGTGGCCGCGACGGCGCCACCCACCACCGCGCCGTCGAAGGCGGGTGCGCCCTCGACCGCGGGCGGGGCGGAACCGGGAACCGCCGCGACCGCGTCCCGCAGCGCCTCGACGGCCCGGTTCGCGGCGGCGGTGCCGGGCTCGGCCTCCAGCACGACGTCGACCTGGGCGACCTGGGCGCCGGCCTCGCCGGGGCGCGCGGAGGCGACGCCGGGGGTCCCGGCGGCGGCGTCCGTGACGGCCCGTACGGCCGCGGGCGTGGTGAGTACGGCGACCGGCTGGGTCGTCCCGGCGGGGAAGGACCGCGCGAGGGTCTCCGCGCCGGCGACCGCCTCCGGCTTGACCCGGAACTGCTCGGTCTCCGAAAGGCCGGTGCGGATGCCGAGCCCGCCGAGGGCGAGCCCGGCGAGCAGCAGCGTCGCGAGCAGCGCGACCGGTGCGGGACGGCGCTCGACGGCGGCGCCGAGCCGGCCCCAGAGCCGGCCCTCGCGGACCTCCCCGCCGACCCGGGGCACGAACGGCCAGAACAGGCCCCGGCCGAAGATCACCAGTGCCGCCGGGAGGACGAACAGCGCCGAGAGCATGGCGAGGACGACGCCCGTCGCGCAGGCCACGGCGAGGGCGCGGTTGAGCTCCTGCTCGGAGAGCAGCAGGGTGAGCACGCCGAGGACGACGGTGGAGCCGCTGGCGAGGATGGGCTCGGCGGTGCGGCGCAGCGCGGCGCGCATCGCCACGAAGCGGTCCTCCTCGCGGCGCAGTTCCTCGCGGTAGCGGGCGATGAGCAGCAGCGCGTAGTCGGTGGCGGCGCCGAAGACGAGGACGCTGGCGATGCCGGTGACGGCGCCGCCGGGCAGGTTGAGGCCGAAGGCCGGGACGACCGTGTCGAGGGCGCGCAGCGTGAGCTGCTCCGTCGCCGCGACGACGACGAGCGGCACGATCCACAGGAACGGGCTGCGGTAGGTGATGAGCAGCAGCAGCGCCACGACGGCGGCGGTGACGGCGAGCAGCGTGGTGTCGGCGCCCTCGAAGACCTTCGTCAGGTCGGTGGTGAACGCGGGACCGCCGGTCACCTCGACGCTGAGCGCGTCGGGCACGTCGTCCAGGGACGCGCGGAGCTGGTCGATCCGGCCCGCGATCTCCTCCTGCCCGCCGGCGGTGGACAGCGGCACGGCGACGAGCGCGACGGTGCCGTCGGGGGAGACCTGCGGCGGGCTGACGCGACCGCCGACGGCGAACCGACCGAGGTCACCGGACTGGCCGGTGAGGGCTCCACGGTCGGCGTCGGTGAGCGGACCGCCGTCGGTGCGGCTGACGACGACGATCGCGGCCTGTACGTCGCGGGACGGCAGCTGGTCCTGGAGGCGCTCCACCTGGGTCGACTGCCACTGCACGGAGAGGCCGGTGGACGAGGCGGGCGCCGGATTGTCGGGTTTGGGCAGCCCGAAGATCGCCGCCCCGAAGACGATCGCGGCGACGACGGTGAGCCACGCGGCGAGGCGTCCGCGGGCCACGCGGGTGAACACTGACATTCGGCTGCCCTCACGGTCTCTCGACGGAACTTCCCTAGACGCTCGGCACTTCACGCACGACGCAAAATGCCGAGAGCCGAGTATCTTGATAAACGAGATTATCGACTGCTGAGCTATGCTGCAACCGGAACGGACGGCAGGAGGCGGCGACCGACGTGGCAGGTCACGGCATGTACCGACGGCGCGACACGCGCCGCGAACGGCTGGTCGCCGAGATCTCGGCCGAGCTGCGGCGCTACTCGGTCGACGCGCAGCACATCGGGCACGCCTTCGCCGGCCTGCACGGGCTCAACGCCACCGACCTGCAGGCGCTGATCGCGGTGATGGACGCCGAGCTGACCGGCCGGCCGATCACCCCCGGCCGCCTCGGCGAGCACCTCAACCTCTCGTCCGGCTCGGTCACCGCCCTGATCGACCGGCTGGAGCGCGCCGGGCACATCCGCCGCGACCGCGACACCGCCGACCGGCGCAAGGTCTTCCTGCACTACGCCGAGCGGGGCGCGGCGCTGGCGATGGACTTCTTCCGCCCCCTGGGCCGGCGCACCGACGACGTGATGGCCGGCTTCAGCGACGACGAGCTGGAGGTGGTGCACCGGTTCATGACCGCGATGACCACCTCGATGGGGGAGCACCGTGACGCGGTGCGCGCGGCCCGCGACGAGCCGCCCCGGCGCGCGAACGGCTGACGTCGTGCTCGACCGGCTGGCAACCCGCCTCGCCACCGCCGCGCTGCGGTTGCCGCCCGCGCGCACCCGTCGGGTCACCCTCACCCGGGGCATCCCGGTGCGGGTCCGCGACGGGGTGCCGCTGCGCACCGACCACTACGCCCCGGCCCTGCCCGGCGCGCCGACCGTGCTGATCCGCACCCCGTACGGGCGGGGCGGCCCCATGCGGCTGCTCGGCCGGCTCGCCGCCGAACGCGGCTTCCACGTGGTGATCCAGTCCTGCCGCGGCACGTTCGGCTCCGGTGGCACCTTCGCCCCGCTCGTGCACGAGCGCGAGGACGGGCTCGACACCCTCGACTGGCTGCGCCGCCAGCCCTGGTGGTCCGGCGCGTTCGGCATGTTCGGCGCCAGTTACCAGGGCTTCGTGCAGTGGGCCCTCGCCGCCGACGCCGGGGAGGAACTGCGCGCGATGGTCGCGGTGGTGACCGCCTCGGGCACCCGCGACTCGACGTACGCCGGGGAGTCCTTCGCCCTGGACACCGTCCTCACCTGGGCCGAGCTGCTCCAGGCGCAGACTGTGCCGTGGCTGGCCCGGCAGTGGGAACTCAAGCGCGGCCAGCCCCGGCTGGTCGCGGCGCTGGCCCATCTGCCACTGGCCGAGGCGGACCGGGTGGCGACCGGCGTCACCGTGCCGTTCTTCCAGGAGTGGCTGCGCCACCACACCCCGGACGCCGACTACTGGCGGGCGCGCGTCTTCGGCGACCGGATCGCCGAGGTCGACGCGCCGGTGGCGATGGTGAGCGGCTGGCACGACATCTTCCTGCCGGCCCAGTTGCGCGACTTCGCGGCGCTGCGCGCGGCCGGCGCCCGTCCCCGGCTGACCGTCGGGCCGTGGACCCACGGCAGCCCCGGGCTCTTCCTCGCCGCGCTGCGCGACGGGCTGGACCACCTGGACGTCCACCTCGCCGGGCGGCTGCCGCGGGCGTCGACCGGTGCCGGTGCGACCGCCCCCGTGCGGGTGCACGTCGGTGGCGCCGGTGGCGGGTGGCGGGACCTGCCCGACTGGCCGCCCCCGGCGGTGCCGACACGGTGGCACCTGCACCCGGCGGGCGGGCTGGGCGCCGCCGCACCGGTCCCGTCGGCGCCGGACGGCTTCCACTACGACCCGGCCGACCCGACGCCCTCGCTCGGCGGCCCGCTGCTCGTCGCGCAGCGGGCCGGGCCGGTGGACAACCGCCCGGTCGAGGCCCGGCCCGACGTGCTCACCTTCACCAGCGCCCCGCTCGACGCGCCCGTCGAGGTGATCGGCCCGGTCCACGCCGAGATCCACCTGCGCAGCGAGCTGTCCCACCTGGACGTCTTCGTGCGACTGTGCGACGTGGACCGGCGCGGCCGGTCCTGGAACGTCTGCGACGGGCTGGTCCGGGTCGCGCCCGGCCGGTTTCCCGCCGACGCGGCGGGCGTGGTGCGCGTGCCGGTGGAGCTCTGGCCCACGGCGCACCGGTTCGCGCCGGGGCACCGGCTGCGGGTGCAGGTCTCCGGCGGCGCCCATCCCCGCTACGCGCGCAACCCCGGCACCGGGGAGCCCCTCGGCACGGCGGTCACACTGCGTGCCGGGTGGCGGGAGATCCTGCACGATCCACAGTGCCCGTCCGCAGTGGTCCTGCCGATCTTGCCGCCGGCCCCACAGCTTTCTCCCAGCGGAAAAAAGCCGTCCTGAGCTGGGCATTCATCAATCGATGGGGCTATGGTTGGGCCACTGCCCGACGCTGTGCACCACTCGGTCGGGCCCGCGCGTGAGGCTCCCACACCGCCTACGCGGTGTCACTGTCGTGTCCGGCCCCCGACTCATCCGCAAGGGGGACCCATGACGCGGGCACCGCAAAACCTGTTGGCCGTCCGCCGCCTGCTGCTCGACCACCTCAACGTGGACCCCGACACCGTCCGCGGTCAGGACCTCGAACCCGCCGAGGTCGGCATCGTCGGCGACCCCGCCCACCGGGGCGGCTACCACTGCGGCTCCGACCGGGTGGTGACCAGGGACTACTCCGTCGTCGAATCGCCCCGGGACTCCGCCGGCCTGACCCTCGACGCGGCGGCGCTCGACGTCGGCCTCTTCGAGGTCCGCGCCGGCGGCCGTACGCACAACCTGCGCAGCTTCTCCACCTGGTGCGTCGCGCAGTGCGCCGACGGCACCCCGGACAGCCGGGACATCCGCGAGATCATCTACTCCCCGGACGGCAAGGTCGTCCGACGTTGGGATCGCCTACGCAAACGGACCAGCGGGGACAGCTCCCACCTGTGGCACACCCACTTCAGCTTCTTCCGCGACTCGATCAAGGCGAACCGGGACCAGACCCCGCTGTTCCGCCGCTACCTGACGACCATCGGATTGATCGCACCGCCAGCAGAGGAGTCCGACATGGAACAGACCGACAAGCTCGCCTACAACACCGGAGTGCCCACCCGTACGGTCGGCCAGGTCCTCGCCGACCTGGAGAACCTGCGCAACTGGCTGATCTCGCCCGTCGGGACGACGGGTCTGCTGTCCCCGCCGCTGGCGGAGTCGCCGTTGATGCTCCTGCTCGCGATGGCGCGGGCCTACCCGGCCCTGGTCGCCCAGGTCAAGGCCCTGTCCGAGGGCGACTTCAGCGACGAGCAGGCGATCGTCACCGGTGTGCTCGCCGGTCTCTCGCCGGAGCAGATCGCGGAGGCGATCCCGCCCACCATCGCCCAGCAGGTCACCGACGAGCTGGCCCGTCGCCTGGCGGCCTGACCCCGCCGCGTCCGCCGGCCCTCCGGCGGACGCGGCCAGGCCGGAAGCGACTGCGAGCCGACGAATTCAGCAACGATGGTTGCGCAATAACTGTTGCGCAACCATCGTTGCTGATGCCAGGCTGGCGGCATGACGAACCCGGACGTACGCCACGTGACCGACTCGCGGGTGCTCGCCGCGTTGTCCCATCCGCTGCGCCGCCGGTTGATGGACGTGCTCAAGGTGCACGGCCCGGCCACCGTCGGCCTGCTCGCCGAGCGGACCGCTCAGGCGCCGGCCAACGTCAGCCACCACCTCAAGGTGCTGGCCGGCGCCGAACTGGTCGAGGAGGCCCCCGAGCTGGCCCGCGACCGGCGGGAGCGCTGGTGGCGCCTGGTCACCAGGGGCGTGCGCTGGTCCCAGTCGGACTTCGACGCCGACCCCGCCGGCCGGGCCGTCGCCGACGCCGCCACCTCGCTCAACCTGGACCGGCACGTCGCCCTCGCCCGCGCCTGGCACGCCGCCGACGAGGCCAGCCAGGCCGCCTGGCCGGAGGGGCCGTTCTCCACCGACCGCTGGCTGCACCTGACCGACGCCGAGCTCGCCCAGCTGGCCGGCGAGCTGAACGAACTGCTCGCCCGGTGGGGCGACCGGGACGTGCCCGACGACGGGCAGAGACGCGAGCCGGTCTTCCTCTTCGCCTACGGGATCCCGGCCACGCCGTGACGCCGCCGGCCAGCGCCACCCCGCCGACCCGTGCCGCCGGCGGCACGGCCCCGTCGCCCGCGACCGCGCGCCGTCCGGTCGCGGGGCCCGGGAACGACCGGCCCGCCGGTCAGCCGGCGGCAACGGCCGCGTCGCCCCGTGGAGGACTGCTGCGGCACCGGGACTTCCGGCTGCTCTGGGCCGGGCAGACGGCCAGCGCCGTCGGCAGCAACGTCACCGCCGTGGCGCTGCCCCTGGTCGCGGTGACCGTGCTCGACGCCAGCACCTTCGGCGTCGCGGTGCTCACCGCCGCCGCCTGGCTGCCGTGGCTGCTCGTCGGCCTGCCGGCCGGCGCCTGGGTGGACCGGCTGCCGCGCCGACCCGTGATGATCGCCTGCGACCTGGTCTCCGCGCTGCTGTTCCTCAGCGTCCCCGTCGCCGCCGTGCTCGGCGTGCTGACCGTGCCGCAGCTGCTGGTGGTGGCGTTGGGCGCCGGCCTGGCCCGGGTCTTCTTCGAGACGGCCGACCAGGTCTACCTGCCCGTGCTGCTGCGCCCCGAGCAGGTGCCGGAGGGCAACGCCAAGCTCCAGGCCACCCAGACCGCGAGCTACGTGCTCGGCCCCGGTCTCGCCGGCGTGGTCGCACAGGTCGCCGGCGCCGTCACCGCGCTGCTGCTCGACGCGCTGAGCTTCCTGTTCTCCGCCGCCTGCCTGCTGCGCATCCGCACCGTCGAGCGGCGTCCCGAGCGCGTCGGGCCCTCGCGGTCGTTGCGGCGGGAGATCGGCGAGGGGATCCGGTTCGTCGCCCGCGACCCGTACCTGCGGGTGCTGACCGCCTTCGGGGCGGCCAGCAACGTCGGCCTGGTCGGCTACCAGGCGGTCCTGGTGGTCTTCCTGGTCCGGGAGGCGCGCCTCGCGCCGGCCCCGGTGGGCGTGCTGGTCGCGGCGATGAGTCTCGGCGGCATCGTCGGCGCGCTGTCGGCGACCCTGCTCGGCCGTCGGCTCGGCACCGCCCGGGCCATGCTCCTGGCGGCGGCGTTCACCGGGCCGCCGGCGTTGCTGATCCCGCTCGCCGGGCCCGGCGGCCGACTCGCCCTGCCGGCGGTCGGCGGGATGCTGGTCAGCCTCGGGGTGGCGGTGGGCAACGTGCTCAAGGGCAGCTTCCGGCAGACCTACACGCCGCACCATCTGCTGGGCCGCGTCACCGTGAGCATGCAGATGCTCAACTACGGCACGATTCCGCTGGCGGCGGTGCTGGCCGGGGCGGTCGGCGCGGCCCACGGGGCCGGCACCGCGATCGCGGTGATGACGGGCTGGCTCGCGCTCACCCCGGCGATCCTGCTGATCGGGCCGCTACGGCGGCGACGGGACCTGCCCGCCGCGCCGAAGCGGCCCTGAAAACGCGCTGCGGCGGCGGCCGTCAGCCGGCCGCCGCCACCGGCACGGGATCTACAGCGGACGGACGTTGTCCGCCTGCGGACCCTTCTGACCCTGGGTCACCTCGAACTCGACCTTCTGGCCCTCGTTCAGCTCCCGGTAACCGCTCGACGCGATGGCCGAGTAGTGGACGAACACGTCCGGCCCTCCGCCATCCTGCTCGATGAAGCCGAAGCCCTTTTCCGAGTTGAACCACTTAACCGTGCCGGTTGCCATGCATCTCTCCCTGTTCCAAAGCGGGTGAACCTCGGTCGTCGACCGATGATCGCCCGGTACTCCCCCGAGAGTAACCGCCCGGACCCGGATTCGCTGGCCGAAGTGCCGCAGGGAATGCGGTGAACTCTCGAGGCGGGCGATGTGAAAGCCGCGCGGCGCCCGGTCGGCTGGGGCATGCTTGCCCCGATGAGGGGTGCCACAGCCGACGCGCTGACAGAGCTTGAGCGGGAGATCGACGCTCCCGGCGGCGGGCTGGACCGGCTCCGGCTGGTACGCATCCCGTTCGTGCCGGAGGTCCGGCTGCACCTCGCCGAGGACGCCATCGTCTGGTGGGCCCGGATGGAGGCGCAGGCCGGGCATGCCCTGCCCCCGCCGTACTGGGCCTCGGTCTGGGCCGGGGGCCAGGCCCTCGCCCGCCACCTGCTGGACCACCCCCACCTCGCGGCCGGCCGCCGGGTGCTCGACCTCGCGGCCGGGTCCGGCCTGGTGGCGATCGCCGCCGCGCTCGCCGGCGCCGAGCGGGTGGTCGCGAACGACATCGACCCCTGGGCGGTCGCGGCCGTCACCGTCAACGCCCGGGCCAACCACGTGACGGTCGCGGCCACCGGCGGCGACCTGCTCGACTCCGACCTCGACGGGGTGGACCTGCTGGTGGCCGGGGACGTGCTCTACGACGCGGCGATGGCGGCGCGGGTACTGCCCTTCCTGCGCCGGGCCGCCGCCAGGGGCGCCGACGTGCTGGTCGGCGACCCCGGGCGGGGCCACCTGCCGGCGGGCGTGCTGGCGACGGTGGCCAGCTATCCCGTGCCGACCACCGAGCCCGCCGTGGACTCGCCCGTGCGCCGGGTGCAGGTGCTGCGTCCCCGGTGAGCCCGGGGCCTCAGGGTCGACCCCGAGCCCGATACCAGGGGGCGGTGGGGGATCGGACCCGATGTCCCGGGTGGTCGGGCGGCCATAGCGTACGGGGCATGGCGGATTGGCTGACCCAGCTCGGAGAGCTCCCCACCACCCTGCTCATGGGGGTGCTCGGGGTGGTGATGCTCTTCGACGCCGTACCGCTGCTCGGGGTGCTGGTCCCCGGCGACGTGGCGATCCTGGCCGCGATGGGGGTGGGTGGCCCGACCACCGGGGCCGCCACCTTCGGCGTCGTCGTGGCCGGCTGTCTCGCCGGCTGGTCGCTGAGCTTCCTCGCCGGCCGCCGGTACGGCGACCGCCTGCGGCGCAGCCGCCTCGGCGACTGGATCGGGGAGGCGCGCTGGGCGGCGGCGGAGGGGATCCTCCAGCGCGGGGGCGGCCGGATGGTGCTCATCGCGCCCTTCCTGCCGGTGTTCAACGCGCTGCTGCCGCTGGCGGCGGGCGGGCTGCGGATGTCGTACCCGCGCTTCCTCGGCTGCGCGACGCTCGGCGCGGCGGCCTGGGCCGGTCTCTACCTGGCCCTGGGCACCGCCTCACGGTCGCTCGCCGGGCTGCTGCCGGGGGAGTCCAGCCCCATGCTCGTGACCATGGCGGTCGGCCTGCTGCTGGCGGGTGCGGTGCTGATGGGCACGCGGCGTCGACTGCGCGCGGTCACCGGGGCCTGACCCCGCCGACGGGGGAGCGGAAGCCGCCGGGCAGACCGGGGGGACCCACGGGGGAGCGG